>JAPJPE010000023.1 GCA_030825825.1 Streptococcus sp.
AAGTGATGGAAGACCCGGACTTGTCTGAGTTCTATTATCGCAAACGGACAGACGACGACTGGGAAAAATTAAGATTTTAAGCAAAGAGCTAGAGGTATCTAGCTTTTTTTGCTTGTAAGGTAAAAGAAGAAAGAATATTCCATTCGTGCTTGAATCTGCTCAGAAAAAGTACTATAGTATAAGCATAAAATACAATTGTAATCTTTCATACTGTGAATAGAAAGAAGGCAAGATATGAAATTACAATTTAGAATCCTTATAGGAATTTGCTTCTTGATCGGTGCCTTAGTCTTTGCCTTTCAAAAGGAATGGTTGTACGCTTTGCTGTTGCTTTTGGTTGGGGCTTCTTACCTATATAAAGGAGTGCGTCGATGAAGAGTGAGTGTTTAAACATCAAGGGGCTAAATGTTTGGTATAAAAAAGACAAGCCCGTTATAAAAGACACGAATCTGCTTGTACCCAATCATTCTGTAGTAGGGTTGATTGGTCGAAATGGAGCTGGGAAGACAACCTTGCTAAAAGCTTTAAGCAGTGTCTTTGATCATCGGCAGTATGCAGTTGAGTCTGTTACCATAGAAGATAAGGCGACCTCTTTTCATACGAATTTCTATAAGAGCCGTACCTATACAGTTTTTACTGAAAACAATAGTTTTTTAAACTGGGATTTTGTTCACTATTTTAATTTTGTCTGTCGTTTGTATCATCGAAAGAGAGATGAAAAGGTATTGCAGGACCTGATCTTAGGTTTTCATTTTGAAGAATTTCTCAACACCGATATCGGTAGTTTGTCAACGGGAAATAAGAAGAAAGTCTTCTTGATCACAGCTTTTTATCTCAAACCTCCCCTCCTTATTTTGGACGAACCATTTGATGGCCTTGATTTTGATGCGACAGAATTTCTATATGGTTTACTATTGCAGTATAAAGAAGAAGGCTCTATTCTGATGAGTTCGCATATCGCAGAGAGTATCGTTCGAGTCTGTGATACAGCTTATACTATTGAAGATGGTCACCTAGACGCGATCGAATCGAATTTAGAAGATTGGTTTCATGACGTCAATCGTCAAAGGGGGTAGAGCATGCTACTAGCAATTTTTAGAGATTTGGTATCCAAAAATCGGCTCTTTTTGTTCTTGACTTCCTTAGCATTTGCTCTTTATTACCATGTTGTTGGGGGCAAATTTTCTACGAGCTTTCAAGTCTTATTGATCAGTACGGCTATTGTCACTGCTCTATCAACCTTTCAATTGTTGTATTCCTACTTTTCGATGGACAGGGTCCAGGCCTATTACCAGCTTCCGTTGTCTCTCAATCGTTTCAAAGGTTCTTTTCTGACAGTAACCTTTCTTCTCAATTTGTTAGAGCGCGTGCTGTTATTGATCCTCTTTTTGGGAGTCAAGTTAGACCTGCCACAATCCTTTAAGCTTGTCCACCTATCTTTACTGGTGGTATTGAGTGTGTTTTATGTCTTTATCCAGTTCAATACAAGGCCCAGTTTTCTAGGAGGGGTGCTCATTTTTGTAACGACTGTTCTCACAGTATTTTCTTTATGGGTCCAACAAGTGTCCTATATGATCTTACTGTCAGCCCTCCTTGCTGTCTTAATTTTTAAAAATGAGGACCTGGTCGCGATTTCAAAAAATGATCAGTTGCTCGTCGCAAAGAGAAGAAGTGGCAATTATTTTTGGCTTTCCTTGTTTCAAGAGCGCTATTTTTCCATCAATTTTGTCTTTACTCTCATCTTCCTCCTTCTCATTCTGATACAGGATTATGATGCTCCTTTAAAAATCATCATTCTTTTAACGATGGCTTCTGTCAATACGCCATTAACCACCCTCATTTCCGCGGATAAAGATTTGATTGATCATGTTAAGTCACTTCCTAAGAGTCGGTTCTTTTACTTGATGTATTACCGTGTATTGCTGACTTATTTCTTAGCTGTGAATCTATTTGTTGCTCTATTATTAAAAATGGTGGTCATGCCTGACTTGGGGATTCTATTTTTACTAGGAGTCATGATTCTAGCAGTAGTGGAAGCTTTTTTGCACTTACTTATTGAAATCTATTTCCCTTTAAGAAAATGGAATTTAAAGAGGGAATGTTGGAAGCACCCAAGAAAATATATTGTGCCTAGTATCGTCTTCTTACTTAGTTGGAGTCTCCTTTTCTGCTTCTAAGGAATTGCCCCTTCGCTTGTATCTACTCCTTAATTGTAGTATGATAGAGGAGTTGAAAAGATGCTAGAAAAGGTGGCAAGTATATGAAAGATTTTCACTTTGATGCAATTGCTGCATTTGAAAATTACGAAATCGAAAAGATGAGAGATGGCCATGTAGTGGTGACAACCAAGGTCGTGGAATCCTCGCTCAATTATTATGGAAATGCGCACGGAGGCTATCTCTTTACCTTGTGTGACCAAGTCAGTGGTTTGGTCGTGGTTTCTCAAGGGGTCGATGGGGTGACCTTGCAATCCTCGATCAATTACTTGAAAGCAGGGCGTCTGGGGGATGTCCTTACGATCCATGGCGAATGCGTCCACAGTGGACGGACGACTAGAGTTGTGGATGTCGATATTACCAATCAAGACGGGGCCAATGTCTGCAAGGCAACCTTTACGATGTTTGTTACGGGAGTGAGAGATGAATCCGCACAAGTACGCATTTAAAAACTATATTTTTGATTTTTATGGAACCTTGGTCGACATCGAAACTGATGAGTCGAGTCCCATTTTATGGGATACCATGGCTCAGATCTACCAATCCTACGGGGCAAGCTACACAGGAGAAGGCTTGCGACTGCGTTATAAAGAGTTGGTGCAACAAGCTGAAGCAGAAATCGCCAAGGATAAGCAGGTTGCCTATCCAGAGATTGATCTGACGGTCATCTTTGTGCAATTGTATTTAGAAGGTCATCCAAGTGGAAACAGTGTTGCCCACCTCAAAGAGTGGGGACGCTTGATTGCGAGGACTTTCCGTATCCTTTCTCGCAAGCGGTTGGAGCTTTATCCTCACACGAAAGAAGTTTTAGAGGATATGAAAGCTGCAGGTTGCCGAATCTTTCTCTTATCCAATGCCCAAGCAGATTTTACCAATCCAGAGATTGATTTGGTTGGTTTGAGAGATCTATTCCATGACATTTACTTGTCCTCTGATGCAGGTATTCGTAAACCTCAGCCAGAGTTCCTCTTGGAAGTCATTAAAGAACACCAGTTGAACCCTGAGAAAACGGTCATGGTGGGGAATGACTTTACGACAGATGTCGCTGTTGCCCAAAGTATCGGGATGGAGAGTATCTTGATCAATACCTTCCCATACTCTGATGTTGAACTGCGAGAGCAGAATCAAGCAGGTGTGCGCGTGATTCGAGATATTCAAGAATTGCAGGAAGATTGAAAAATATTATCTATGTAGGGAGGCCAAGTCGCCTCCTTTTTTCTTGAAAATGCTACAGTCGAGCAGGATTTGTCAAATTTTCGCTTTCATGGTATACTATGAAAGTTAATTTGAATAAGGAGATAAAAATGAATAACTTACCAAACTGTCCAAAATGTAACTCTGAATACGTCTATGAAGATGGAGCGCTCTTGGTGTGCCCAGAGTGTGCGTATGAATGGAACCCAGCTGAGGTCGAAGAAGAAGAGAGTGTCGTAGCGATTGATGCCAACGGAAACAAATTGGCTGATGGCGATACAGTGACTTTGATCAAAGATTTGAAAGTGAAGGGTGCACCGAAAGATTTGAAACAAGGTACGCGCGTGAAAAACATCCGTATCGTAGAAGGCGATCATAACATCGATTGTAAGATTGATGGCTTTGGCGCAATGAAACTCAAATCAGAATTTGTGAAGAAGATCTAAAGATAAGAAGAAGGGCCTAGCCCCTTTTCTTTCAGGAGAATACTATGAAATTCAAACTATTGTTTAGCTATCGTTTTCTATTGTTTATCTTAAGTGTGCTCGGTGTTTATCTGCAACTGACCAAACATGGTGGGTTTGGTATGATGCTTTATTACACCATTTTGTCTAACATGTTGGTCATGTTTTTCATGGGAGATATGGTTTGGCGCATGCTTCGTGGTCGTTCGACCCAGACCCAAGGCTACCTTCGCATGAAGGGGGCGGTGACCATGGCTATTATGATTACCTTTGTCATCTACCATTTCATGCTGGCGCCTCTTGCGACACCTGAGAAGTTTTATCGTTTGGAAAACTTCCTTTGTCATTATATCGTTCCTTTGATGTTCTTCTTTGATACCCTAGTGGTTGATAAAGCCAAGCAATACCGTAGACTCGATCCCTTCCTTTGGACCTTGATTCCCCTTGCTTATATGCTCTTTGCCCTTCTCAATGGTTTGGTCCTGAAGTGGCCGATTCCAGGTGCAAAAGATAGTCCTTTTGCTTATTTCTTTATCAATGTCAATAAATACGGCTGGGCTTTTGTTGGCAAATGGGTGGTGATCATCTTTATCGCCTATCTCTTGGCTGGCTATGTGCTCTATGGGATCAAAAATATCAAGCGAAAATAGGCTATTTTTCAGTAAAAACCGAACATTATTCAGACGAAAAGTCATATCTTTAAATTTTTTTGAAAAATGTTGAGTTTTTTCTTGCATGTCGTTTGAAACTGTGATATAGTTATCTCAATTAAATAAATCCTTTAATCCTGTCCCGTGAGGCAGGCAAGGAGACTGTGAAAAACAATGGCTAGGACCATAGGGCGAGACTCTATCCTCTTAGACCATTCATTTGCTGAACCTCCTTGAAAAAGGAGGTTTTTCTTTTACATCTAAGGAGGACTGAATGAAAACCAAAGAAGTCGTTGATGATTTGACGATGAAACGGGCCATTACCCGCATCACCTACGAAATCATTGAACGAAACAAAGATTTAAGCCAGATTGTGCTGGTGGGAATCAAGACGCGCGGTGTTTACATTGCTCGCCGGATCCAAGAACGCCTCTCTCAGCTGGAACAAATCGATGTCCCTGTTGCAGAACTCGATACCAAGCCTTTCCGAGATGATATGAAGGCGACAGAAGATACGACGGTCTTACCAGTTGATATCGCTCATAGAGAGGTCATCTTGATCGATGATGTCCTCTATACGGGTCGTACGATTCGCGCTGCCATTGACAATCTGGTCAGTCACGGTCGTCCTGCTCGAGTAAGTCTTGCGGTTCTAGTCGACCGTGGGCATCGGGAGTTGCCGATTCGTCCGGACTTTGTTGGGAAAAATATCCCGACCAGTAAGTCAGAGGAAATCATTGTCGAGATGGTGGAGCTAGACGGCCAAGACCGCGTCCTCATCAAAGAAGCTTAAATAAATAATAAACCATTCACATTATAAAAGGAGAATCAACATGTCTGAAAATCAAATCGCTCTTAAAAACCTTGTCTCAATGGAAACTCTTACCAATGAAGAAGTAATGGCTTTGATCAAACGTGGGATTGAGTTCAAAAACGGAGCTAAAGCATCCTACGAAGACCAACACATCATCTCTAACCTTTTCTTTGAACCTTCAACTCGTACCCACAAAGCCTTTGAAGTAGCAGAGTTGAAATTGGGATGTGATCTCCTTGACTTTGATGTGAAGACAAGCTCTGTGAACAAAGGGGAAACACTTTACGATACCATCTTAACCATGTCAGCTCTTGGAGTAGATGTCTGTGTCATCCGTCACCCTGAAGTCGACTACTACAAAGAATTGGTTGAAAGTCCAACGATCACTGCATCTATCGTCAATGGTGGGGACGGTTCAGGTCAACACCCAAGCCAAAGCTTGCTTGATTTGATGACCATCTACCAAGAATTCGGTCACTTTGACGGCTTGAAAGTTTGTATCGCTGGGGACTTGGATCACTCACGTGTGGCGAAATCAAACATGCAAATCTTGAAACGTTTGGGAGCAACTCTTTACTTTGCAGGTCCAGACGAATGGAGAAGTGCGGAATTTGAAGACTATGGAACCTTCGTCACTATCGATGAAGTCATTGAAGAAGTGGATGTGATGATGTTCTTGCGTGTGCAGCACGAACGTCATGATTACGAATCACTCTTCTCTAAAGAAAACTACCACCGTCTTCATGGTTTGACACAAGAACGTTATGACCGTATGAAAGATACTGCGATCTTGATGCACCCAGCACCAGTCAACCGTGACGTTGAAATCGCGGACCACTTGGTAGAAGCTCCTAAATCACGCATCGTAGAACAAATGACCAATGGTGTCTTTGTCCGTATGGCCATCATTGAAGCCGTCCTTAAAGGTCGCGGAGCAAAATAAAATAACTGACAATTCATTGAAAGGAAAGAAAGAGGACAGAGTAGATCGCTACATGGAATCTGACTTTCCTTTTTTTGAGGAACTGTGATAAAATTGTACTAGAGTAAAAGAAGGGAGAGGTTCGATGAAACGATTATTGGTCCTAGAGGATGGGACTGTATTTGAAGGAGAAGCCTTTGGTGCAGACCTATATGTAACGGGTGAGTTGGTCTTTACCACAGCCATGACAGGTTATCAAGAATTGCTCACGGATCAGGCTTTTAGTGGCCAGATTCTCTCCTTTACCTTCCCGGTTATTGGCGCAGCAGGAATCAATCGGGATGATTCTGAATCCATTACACCCACTTGTTTAGCAGTAGTGGTTCAGCATCTGGTGGAGATGCCGAGCAATTGGCGGCAGCAGATGACCTTGGATGAATTCTTGAAGCGAAAAAAAATCCCTGGTATTGTAGGGATTGATACCCGCCAGGTGGCAAAAATTGTCCGCAAGTATGGACGGATGAAGGCAACTGTTATTAACAAGGGGGATTCGATCGAGCATATCTTGGATCAGTTGCGAGCGACAGTCCTTCCAAAAGACCAAGTACGTCAAGTCTCGACCAAAACAGCCTATGCTGTACCTGGTTTTGGAAAGAGTATTGCCTTGATTGATCTAGGGGTCAAGCACTCTGTCTTACGTCAGCTGAGTCAAAGGGACTGTAATGTGACAGTCTATCCCTATGATATCTCTTATGATGAACTGATGGAGCAGCAACCAGATGGGGTTATTTTATCCAGTGGGCCAGGCGATCCCCATCAGGTGAAAAAACTCTGCCGCTTGATCAAAAAGCTCAATGGTCAGATTCCGATCTGGGGTATGGGCTTGGGAGCTCAGTTGTTGGCACAAGCTTACGGCGCTGAGCTGGCCCCTATGGAAGTCGGACATTTCGGCTTGAACATACCTGTGCGTGAAATTGCGACAGGAAAAATCGAGATAACCAGTCAAAATCACTTGTATAGTATAGCGAGGGACAGTCTGCCCCATGATTTATTGGTCACACATGAAAATGTCAATGACCATAGTATTGAAGCTTTTCGTCATCGTTACCAACCAATTTTAGGGGTTCAATTCCAAGTAGATGCTAGTCCAGGTCCAAGAGAAAATCTCTATTTTTACGATGAATTTTTAGAGTTGATTGATGCCAAAATTCACGAAAGTAGAAGGGAGAAGGAATGATGAAACAAAACCAGAAATTGCTTCTCCTATGTGGAGATTCTTATCAGGATATTAGCCTCTTGGCTGCGGTAAAGGAAGCACAAAAACTCAATGCCAAGGATGGGAATGCTCTTGTCCTTTATTTGGGCGAGGAAAATGCTATCACCCAAGAAGCTACAGATATAGTTGTAGTTAGTAAGCTCAAGCTGGATGCTCTTAGGACGACTCTTCTTTCTTATACTGGATCTCGCTTGCTCTTAGCTTTTGCGGACAAACAGATTTTGAATCTCTTGTTTCGTTTGGAAGAAACTGGATTTTTCAAAGATGCATCGATTATGATTGTCGGGCCGAGTCTCCAACGCTACCGTAATTTTTACCAACAGGCAGATCAACGACGTCTCTTTCAAGAGCTGGGCTATCAAGTACCCGCTTCCGCACTGGTTGGTTCTGTTCGAGAAGCTATCGAGTTTTCTGAAGGCATTCAATTTCCTATTATGATCTGGCCGGTAGCGAGTAAGCAAGGGCAAGGGCGAAAGATCGCTCATAACCTGGATGACTTGTGCGAAGCTGTAGAAATGGGACTTTCGGTTTCTCCAAGTCAGCAGTGTTTGCTGGAGTTTTCGACCTATGGCTTTAAGGAACTGGATTTTGTAGTCATGCGGGATCGTGAAGACAATCACTACCTGGCGGCCTCTATTGAAAGCATTGATCCTGTTGGGATCCACTCTAGTGACTCTTACCAATTTATGCCAGCGATCACTCTGACTGACCGGGAGTTTCAAAATCTTCGTGAAGCAGCGATCCACATCAGTCGCTATCTGAAGCTGACAGGAGCCATCTCCATTAAGTTTGCCTTGGATCCAACCAGTTATGCCTTCTATATCTTAGAGGTTAATCCATTTGCTTCAGATAGTATCTCGATGGCCTCTATGGGCTTGGGCTATTCCTTGTTTGAGCAAGGCGTGCAGCTGCAATTGGGGCGCTCGCTCGAGCATTTGCCTCATCCATTATTACAGGATCTAAAGGCTGTCTATGAACCCAGTCTAGACTATATTTTCTTTAAGATTCCGATCTTTTCAGATGCTGCACAGAATGCTCGTCTCAATACCCAAATTCACTCTTATGGGGCAGTTTATGGATTTGGAAAGAGGATCGATGAAGCTTACCAACAGGCCTTAGAAACCATTAAAGATAAAAAACTACTGACTGTCTTTCCTGAAGAAATGAGCGATGATGAATTAATCCAAAAAATAGCTCGTCATATGCCCCATCGGCTCTTCTATATCTTAGAGGCTCTGAAACGTGGTTTTGAGTTTGAGGAACTCTTGGATTTAAGTAAATTAGCACCGATTTATTTGCAGGTCCTTGCCAACCTTGTAGCGATGGAAAAAGCAGCAGAAGTTGCAACAAGTCCAGCATTTCTTCCGGTTGAGCCATCAGCTGGCTTATATGAGGTAAAAGAAGGGGTGGCCTATTATCTGACCCAAAATGGGACCAATGAGTCATTCGGTTTGGATGCTGCTTGTGTCTTGGTGGATGATCTAGAAATTCGGGACCCGAGTTTTTACCAAAAGGTACGAAAGAAGGGACAAGAGTTAAAAGAAAAAGGACAACAGGTGATCTTAGTCACCAATCGTCCTTTTACAGAATCTTTGGCAGATAAAGTCTATTATCTTCCTATCAATGAGACAAGCCTTAACCTAATTCAGTCCATTGATCAGGTAAAAGATATTGTCAAGCTTTCTAACATACAATAAAGGATCCGGACAATCTATCCGAATCCTTTTTGTTTCTTATTTTTTGGTCACAATACCAATAATGGTATCAACTGCGCGTTCCATGGTTTGGAGGCTAACGTATTCAAAGCGACCGTGCATATTTTCGCCACCGGCAAAGATGTTTGGTGTAGGAATTCCCATAAAGGAAATTTTAGACCCATCTGTACCACCGCGGATTGGTTCAATGATTGGTGTGATGCCAAGATCTTCCATGACTTCCTTAGCAAGGGTAATCGGCGTCATATCTTTTTCAATCACTTGCTTCATGTTGTAGTACTGATCTTTGAGGGTGAGGAGAACGCGTTCGCTACCGAGCTCCGCATTCATCTGATCCGCAATAGATGTCATGAGGTCTTTGCGTTTCTCAAAGCTTTCAGTTTCAAAGTCCCGAATGATGTAACTGGCACTTGCTTCCTCAACAGTTCCTTCAATGTTCATCAAGTGGTAGAAGCCTTCATAGCCTTCGGTTAATTCAGGACGTGCTCCTTCAGGTAGTTTGTTATGGAAATCAATGGCCAATTGAAGGGCGTTGATCATTTGACCTTTGGCTGTACCTGGGTGGACATTGCGTCCTTTGAAGGTGATTTCAGCTCCAGCTGCTGAGAAGGTTTCGTATTGAAGCTCCCCAAGAGGACCGCCATCAACCGTATATGCAAAGTCTACATCAAAATCTTCTGCATCAAATTGATCTGCTCCGACGCCGATTTCTTCATCAGGACCAAAGCCGACACGGATCTCCCCGTGTTTGATTTCTGGATGCGCTGACAGATATTCGATAGCCGTCATAATTTCAGCGATACCAGATTTATCATCTGCTCCCAGAAGAGTAGTACCGTCCGTCGTGATCAAGGTTTGTCCCTTGTAGTTGTTCAAATGAGCAAAATCAGCTGGATCGAGTGTAAAACCTGAGTCACCAAGGGCAATGACACCTCCATCATAATTCTCAACGATTTGTGGATTGACATTTTCTGCATTGAAGTCAGCGGTGTCCATGTGAGAGATAAATCCAATCTTGCGCGTAAAGCTTGGATCATTAGCTGGAAGGGTCCCAATGGCATAGCCGTTTGGCAAATAGTAGACGTTTTGAAGACCCACGCGTTTCATCTCAGGGATCAAGATGTTGGTTGCAAAATCAACTTGTGATTGGGTACTTGGAGTGGTTGTAGAGTTTTCGTCTGAACGTGTGTTGACCTTTACATAGGTAATAAAACGGTCCAACAGATTTGCGTATTTCATAATCATTCTCCTTTTTCAGTTTCAATTAATTTGTGAATAGCATGGGCCACGCCATCCTCATCATTAGTCAAGGTGATGAAGTCAGCTATTTCCTTGACAGCAGCATTGCCATTTCCCATAGCGACGCTATAGCCAGCAAAACGAAGCATCTCAAGGTCATTATTAGCATCTCCAAGAGCCATAACCTGGTCTCGACTGTAGCCTAAAGTTTGACTTAATGCTTGTAAAGCAGAAGCCTTGCTCGCACCTTTAGGAAGGATTTCAAACAGGATATTCTGTGAACGAACAGTGTTAAAATCAGCTTCTAATGCAGCCTCGTGCTGAGCTTGAAAGGCATCAATAGCAGAAGGATCCCCAACATACATAGCTTGAAAAATAGGAACAAGGTTGGGTAGATCCTCTTCTGAGACAGGTGTCGGTTTACTATTTACGATGCCGGCATCCATCGTAACCAGTTCACTGGCTTCAGGTGCGACTACTAGGTAATGATCCATGTCGAATAAGGTCAGCTGGACGTCTGAATCTTTCGTCAAAACATGCAACCGGTGCATGTCCTCAAGGCTTAATTCTTCCTTGCCAATGATTTCCCAATTCTTAGTAGACAAAGTTGTACAGCCGTTATTGATAATCATATAGTAGTTGCCATCAGGAAGGCCAATCTCTTCAAAAATAGGACGGACCCCCGCTAAGGGACGCCCCGTACAGATCACAATATCATAGCCCGCTTGATGGGCCTTATGAAGAGCTTCGATATTGCCTTTAGACAGCGACTTATCTTCATGCAAGAGAGTTCCGTCCAGATCAATCGCGATTAATTGAATCATTTGATCTCCTCCAAATCGAGAGGAACAAAACCATCAATCACTTTTCCAATCACCCCAGGTTCCTCATCCAGTGGAATGATCTGATCACTATATTTCTTATTGAGGGAAACGAGTCGCACCCCGTTGGCTTCACGAAAGACACGTTTGATCAAAGTTTGCCCATCAAAATCAATGGCATAAATAGCCCCTGCCTGATCGTAATAGGTTTGCTTGACTAACACAACGGCTCCTTTTTCATATTTGGGCTCTAGGGAATCCGTATGAATCCAAAAAGCCAAATCGTAAGGAATCTTTTGATCAAACCAGACGATATCAGCTTGCTTCTGATTTTGATATGCTGCAAAAGAATCATAGACAGAATAAGAGTGGTATTGCTTTTCAATCTTCTGTCTTTCTTTTTGATGGGTCAAGAGACTTTTTCCGTAAGAAAGAAGATTCTCTTGATTTCCCTCATCGAGCTGTTTGTACAATCTCTCAATCTCTGAATCAATGACCACAAAATCATTGCGCAATCGAGGGTCAATTTCAGCAACTGCTACCTGGAAAAAGGCAGCAATCTTCTCCAAATTTTCAGGAACGGGAAGAGAAGTTCCTTTAACATATCCAGTCAAGGTGCTCGCAGGGATTCCAGTGATACGAGATAATTCGATCTGCTTTTTTCCTTGTTCTTTCAGTAATTCTCTGATCTTTTCCGATATAATCCGTAATGCCTCTTTGTCTTGAGGACTTGCTTTTCCACGACCTCTGGCCAACGTACTCACCTCCTTGTATTTACCTTTTCTATTATAATGAATTAAATCGAAAAAGTAAATAGAAATCCCTGATAAATGTGAAAAAAGATTGGTTTGATATAAATCGGATTTTTAATTGGAATTTTATTTAATTTCCCTTTACTTTTTTAGGAAAAAGGTCTAAGATAAAATCAAAGAATTCATGGAGGTTGTGGTATGATTCGTAGCGTTCAAGTCAAAGATGCAGGTCAAATTCGAGATTTGTGTCACCAAGCATTGGGGTATAATTCGAGCCTTGAGAAAGTGGCGACTCAGATCGAAAAATTCAATCTGCCAGACTCGGGTCACTTTTGCTTTGTTTATGAAGAGGACCAATCAGGCACTATTCTTGGTTATGTCGAAGCAGAGGTTTATGAAAGTCTTTATAGTGACGCCGGTCTAAACATTTTAGGTCTAGCGGTATTCCCTTCTGCTCAAAGACATGGAATCGGTCGCCAATTGATGGAGCGAGTTGAAAAACTTGCCAAAAGCAGGCATTCTGCTTTTATTCGTTTAAATTCTGCATCTCACCGAAAAGAAGCCCATATCTTTTACGAACGCTTAGGTTATGAGGGAAATAAAACGCAGAAGCGATTTTTGAAAATAATGAATTAAGATAGGCAAAGGCCTATCTTTTTTGTTATAATGAAGAGTACGATTAAATTTACTAGGAAGATGATTATGCCAAATTTTGAAGAATTAAAAAAACGACAAGAGAAGATTCGGAACTTCTCGATCATCGCCCATATTGACCATGGAAAGTCAACCTTGGCCGATCGAATTTTAGAAAAAACCGAAACCGTGTCTAGTCGGGAGATGCAAGCCCAACTCCTAGATAGCATGGACCTGGAACGGGAACGTGGGATTACCATCAAGCTCAATGCCATCGAGTTGAACTACACGGCTAAAGACGGGGAGACCTATATCTTCCACTTGATTGACACACCGGGGCACGTGGACTTTACTTATGAGGTTTCGCGTTCACTTGCTGCCTGTGAGGGAGCCATTCTCGTAGTGGATGCCGCTCAAGGGATTGAAGCCCAGACACTAGCCAATGTTTACCTTGCTTTGGACAACGATTTGGAGATTCTGCCAGTTATTAACAAAATTGACCTACCAGCTGCAGATCCAGAACGTGTGCGCACAGAAGTAGAAGATGTGATTGGCTTGGATGCTAGCGAGGCAGTGCTAGCTTCTGCCAAGGCTGGTATTGGGATTGAAGAGATTTTGGAGCAGATCGTTGAGAAAGTTCCTGCTCCGACAGGTGATGTTGAAGCGCCACTTCAAGCCTTGATCTTTGATTCCGTCTATGACGCCTATCGTGGGGTGATCCTTCAGGTACGGGTTGTCAATGGAATGGTCAAACCAGGCGATAAGATCCAGCTCATGAGTAATGGAAAAACCTTTGATGTCACCGAGGTTGGGATCTTTACTCCTAAAGCGGTTGGACGTGATTTCCTTGCAACTGGAGATGTTGGTTATATTGCTGCCTCTATCAAGACCGTTGCAGATACCCGTGTCGGGGATACGGTGACCTTAGCGACCAATCCAGCAAGTGAGCCACTACATGGGTACAAGCAGATGAACCCAATGGTCTTTGCTGGTCTTTACCCAATCGAATCTAATAAATATAATGACCTTCGTGAAGCCTTGGAAAAATTGCAATTGAATGACGCTAGTCTTCAATTTGAACCGGAAACTTCTCAAGCCCTTGGTTTTGGTTTCCGTTGTGGTTTCTTGGGACTTCTTCATATGGACGTTATCCAAGAGCGCTTAGAGCGTGAGTTCAATATTGACTTGATCATGACGGCACCATCTGTTATCTACAAGGTAAATTTGACAGATGGCGAAGCACTAGATGTGTCTAACCCATCTGAGTTCCCAGATCCAACCAAGATCGCTTCGATCGAAGAACCTTATGTAAAGGCGCAGATCATGGTGCCACAAGAGTTTGTCGGAGCTGTCATGGAATTGGCCCAACGCAAACGTGGGGACTTTG
>JAPJPE010000024.1 GCA_030825825.1 Streptococcus sp.
AATGCTAATCTTCGTCGTTTTACTCCTTGACTAGCAAACTTACCGCCTCAACATGATGCGTCTGTGGGACTCAAAAGGTTCAGTGAACCTTTTGAAGATTAGCTACGTTTCACTAACAAACTTACACACTCGGCGGTTCGGACTTCCCGTATCATCTCGTCGGTGCCCCTCCTCATTCTACGAGTCCTATCGCATGGGCGGAACATCTCCTTCTACTTCGCTGATGCGTCAGCTCGTACAAGCAGTGATACCGCCTCAACATGTGGAGTTAGTCAACATCTATATTATATAACGAAAGTGATAGAGTTGTTGTTTAAAATTAAACTTTAGAATGAAAATATTTAAAAAAAGTAGATCACTTTTAGAAGTGTCCTACTTGTATTATTTTTATTTAAAAAGGGATAAATCCTTAACAAAAGGGGTGTACTCCCGCGCCTTCGGGAAGGAAAAAAAGAAATGGCGCAAAATCAAGGTTTTATTTTTGAAATTTACCAGAAAATACCCTTAATGAAAGTAACGTAGTTCTTGTTGATGGTCATAGTGTGTTCTATTGATGCACGTTCAACGGTTACTAGATTTAGGTTAAAATCGTTAAAGCCCATATCATAGTTTAAAAAAGCGATTATACAAAAACTTGTATATCGCTCTGTTTGTTCACTTACTTTGACAAAGTGGAGGTATCTATCCTCAAGGTCCTCAATGCATTCCATACTGCCAGTAGCGTTACACCAACATCTGCAAAGATTGCCTCCCACATATTAGAAATTCCCAATCCACTTAGAACCAAGAAAATTAGTTTAACTACAATAGCCAAGGTCATGTTTTGCCGAGCTATTCTGACTGTCTTTTTAGCCAGTCGAATGACTTGAGGAAGTTTTCCAAGGTCATCATCCATCAGTACAACATCTGCTGATTCAATGGCTGCGTCCGAACCTAGCCCTCCCATAGCAATACCAACATCTGCCCTAGCAAGAACCGGTGCATCATTCACCCCATCTCCAACAAAGGCAACAGCCTGCTGAGACTGAGTCAGAATTTCCTCAAATGTACTCACCTTATCCTGAGGCAAGCAATCTCCAAATGCATCATTAAAGGCAAATTGCTGTGCAAATTCATCAACCACTGCCTGACGATCGCCTGAAAGGAGAACCGTCTTTTTAATTCCGACTGCCTGTAAATCCTTCAAGGCCTCGATGCTCGTCTCCTTCACTTGGTCTGTGATAAGGAAATAGCCTAGAAAATGACTGTCCTCTGCCAAATAGAGAACTGTTCCTGTGCTGTCAATAGCTGGATAAGCAATCCCTTGAACTTCCATTAATCTAGCATTCCCAAGATAGAGCTGTCTGCCATCTACCCTACCGGACATGCCCTGCCCTGGTAGCTCGGTAATCTGACTCACCCTATTCTCGTCCACTTCCTGTCCATAGGCTGTTCGAATAGAGTTTGCGATTGGATGATTGGAATAGCTTTCCAGATGGGCAGCGAGGTACAGAATATCATCCTCGACACCTTCTGCGTTGACAACGGTATCCACCGCAAAGATACCTTTTGTAATTGTCCCCGTCTTATCAAATACGACCGTATCCAACTTGGCAAGAGCCTCTAAATAATTCCCACCTTTCACTAAGACACCTAATTTAGATGCTCCCCCTAGCCCGCCAAAGAAACTCATTGGTACCGAAACCGCAAGAGCACAAGGGCAAGAAATGACTAAAAAGGTAAGTGCCCGATAAAGCCAAGTCGACCACTCCCCTAAACCAAGCAAGGGAGGCAGGCTTGCAAGCAGAAAAGCGATTCCGACAACCACTGGTGTATACACACGCGAAAAACGTGTGATCATCCGTTCCGTCTCCGCTTTTTTATTGCTTGCATTTTCAACTAATTCCAAAATTTTGTTGACCGTTGATTGCGAAAAAGTCTTACTCACTTCAATTACCAATGGACTAGTCAAATTGATCACACCACTTGTAATGTCCTCACCAACGCCAATTTCCCTAGGCAGTGATTCTCCTGTCAAGGCTGACGTATCCAGAATAGAACGACCTTCTCTGACCAGACCATCTAGGGGCACCTTCTCCCCAGGCTTAACTAAAATATGGTCCGCAACCCTTACTGTTTCAGGGTCTACTTGAACGGTTTCTCCCCCCTCTAGTCTCCAAGCCTTATCCGACCGAATATCCATCAATCGTGCAATGGACTGACGAGATTGAGAGGTGGCCTTATCTTGGAAATACTCCCCAATCTGATAAAAAAGCATGACGGCTACTGCCTCTGGAAATTCTCCCAAGAGAAAGGCTCCTAAGGTCGCGATACTCATCAAAAAGTTTTCATCAAAAAGATTACCACGTTGAATATTTTGAACCATCTTGATAAGAACCTTATGGCCGATAATGATATATAGGGTCAGATAATAGACCAGACGAATCCAGAAATACTCCTCTGGCAGGAAAAAGCCGAAGGCAAATAGAATCATAACAGCAAGTAGCAGCTCTTTCGCCCAATCTCGTTTTTCTGGAAGTGCCTCTTCCTTTTTCTCACTGATAACTTCGATTCCAGGTTCAATAGCATCCACCAAGTCAATAATTTCCTTATCTATCCCATCTTCGCTTTTTGTTTCCAAAATCAGCTTTTGAGCTATCAGATTGACAGTGGCAGATTCTACCTGCTCCAATTGATTGACAGCACGTTCAATCTTAGCAGCACAATTGCCACAGTCAATTCCTCGAAGTTCATACTCTTTCTTCATGTTTTTCCTCTTTCAAATGTTTCAGTGTCAAAGACAAGACTGCTGCGACATGATCGTCCGCAAGTTCATAATAGGTCATCCTTCCTTTTTTCTCCCCCTTGACCAATTGGCAGTCCCGCAGATAGCGTAGTTGGTGAGAAATAGCAGACTTGGTCATCTGTAACGCAATCGCTAAGTCTCCGACACAAATTGGATTTTGCCGTACTGCTTGTAAAATCAACAAACGAGTTGGGTCAGAAATCGCCTTAAAAAAATTGGACATATTTAGCAATGTAACGGTATCAAACTCCGTCTCATGGACCCCTTGAATTAAATCTGGATTACAAGCTGTTAAACACTGTGACATATTTTCTATTCCTCCTATACTAAAGTTGTATCAAGTAACATCATGATTAGAAATCCGGCCATAACCCCACTTGTCGCAATATCGGTATTCTTGTGCTCTTGAGCACCTGGCACAAGTTCTTCCACTGCAACATAAATCATGGCTCCCGCCGCAAATAAGAGAGCATAAGGTAGTAGCTGGGTCATAGACATAACAGCATAGGCCCCTAAAACAGCTGCAATCGACTCAACAATCGCTGACATGGCGCCATAGTAGAAAGCTGATTTCCTACTTCGCCCTTCTACCCGTAGTGGCAAGGACAAGGCAGAGCCTTCTCGAATATTTTGGATGCCAATTCCCAAGGCCAATCCAAGGGCACTCATTCACGTAAAGGAAAGTCTAGTTGCGAGATTTGCCACACTAGCAAATGCCACACCAACTGCTAAGCCCTCTGGTATATTATGAAACACTACCGCCAGATAAAGCAGCATGGTCTTTGATAAGGGTCTTTTGGGATTCAAAATCCCTTCCTTATCACTCATCTGATGATTCAAATGTAGGTCGGGAACCAAATAATTAATAAAGCGGATAAATAAGCCCCCGACAATAGAACCAACAGCCGTCGTCAACCAGTAAAATCTGTTCGTAGCTATTGACTGGCTATAGTCCAAAGAAGGGACAAGCAAAGGCCAGACTGCCGCTGCCGTCATAATGCCCGCTGCCAAGCCCATCATCATATCCATGAATTTTTGATGAATGGTTTTGACAAAAAAGACCAAACTAGCACCGATAAGGGTACAAAACCAGTTGAATAAGCCAGCTAATAAAGCTTGCATTACTGGTGATAGAGAAGAAAAATTACATCTCATACCTCAATAATCGATGATTCAGTTGAACAACCACTCAACTATTATCATTATAGTTGAACACTCGCTCAATTGTCAAGGAAGAAAGTAAAAAAGCTATGAGAAATCCCCATAACTTTGTAAATTATTGAAGCAATCTCGTGTTCTTAGAGAATATCACAATGCCATAAAAAGCCCAAAGGACTATTTGGAATTATCATATCATATAACGCTTCGACACAATTTAACGATTACTATATTGAGAAACAAACTTTACTCCTCAAGAAAGTTAGATGTTCCCAATGCTATCCGTAAGAGTACTTAAAACCTTGAAACATACTGATTTCAAGGTTTTTATAACGTGTTATTGTATCACCTAATTTCTACTGATTTCCATAGATCAAACCTTTCGTGATTTTTTCATATAGGTGGGTACGTTTCTATTCCCTCAAACTCCTTGTCAATGGAAATAAAAACGTACCCACAGTGTAAATGGAAATAGAATTTGAGAATTCCTAACTATCACTTCCACTCACTCCAAAAATTACTTACTCTAATACTTCCCCACCATAAAGCAAAAAGCCTTGCAATCAAGGCTTTTCATTATCCCTTTCGTTCAAAGGTTCTAGGCTTTTACGAGCAAAGCTACACACTCCACGTGGTGCGTTTGCGGAAATAAATCAACCGGTTGTACTTTCTTCAATTCATATCCCAATTCTTGGTAGAGTTTGATATCACGCGCCATGGTTGCTGGGTTACATGAGACGTAAGTAATCTTCTCAGGTTGCATGGCAACACTGGCTTTGATGAAGCTTTCAGTCAAGCCCTTACGTGGTGGATCCACAATGATGACGTCTGGTTTGATGCCATTCTTACTCCACTTAGTCATGGCATTTTCAGCTGAATCAGCCACATAGTGGGCATTGGTGATGCCATTTATACTAGCATTCTTCTGGCTATTCTCTACCGCTTCTGGGATGACTTCGACACCATAAACATCCTTAACATGCTTAGCGACAGATAAACCAATAGTCCCGATTCCTGAGTAGGCATCAATGACCACATCCTCTTCACTTAACTCCGCAAAGTCAATGGCTGTCTGGTAGAGCTTCTCTGCCATTTCTGTATTGACCTGGTAAAAGGCTGGTCCAGAGATTTGAAAGCTATTCCCCAACATTTGGTCCGTAATGTAATCTTGACCATAGAGAACTCGCCATTCTTTTCCAAAAATGGCATTAGTATTCTGGTCATTGATATTTTGCATAACAGATTTGATGGCTGGGAATTGCTTGAGCAGCTGCTCGATCAACTGGTCCACACGGAAAATCTTGGGACGAGTGGTGACCAAAATGACCATGATTTCTCCAGAATGATGTCCTCGACGAACGACAAGGTTCCGAATCAGGCCAGACTGTTCCTGCTCATCATAGGGCTTGAGGTCAAAACGACGAATCAAATCCCGAAGAGCCAAGACCACTTGGTCAATGACGGGATCTTGGATATAAAAGTCTTCAATCGGCATCAAATCATGAGAGTTCTTCCGAAAGAAGCCTGTTTCGACCTGACCATTGACACGACGAACAGGGACTTGGGCCTTGTTGCGGTATTGAACAGGATGGTCCATCCCCAAGGTCAGGGGTACTTCGATATCAGAGATTCCTGCCATCTTGTAGAGGCTATCCTTGACCTGTTTGGCCTTGAATTTCAGCTGCTCCGGATAAGCTAGGTGACCCAAGTCGGCGATTCCGCTTCGTAAATAGGCAAGATCCAGCTCTTCATTACGATGAGGGGATTTTTCTAAGTACTCCTCTACTTTTCCGTAGCCGATCTTCTTATTGACCTTGAGCACGCGCATGCGGATGACTTCTCCTGGCAGGGCATTCTCCACAAAAAAGACCAGGCCATCGACCTTAGCCACTCCTGCTCCTTCGTGGGTCAAATCGACAATCTCAACGGTTACAATTTCATTTTTCTTTAACATGGTGTTCTATCTTTCTACAAATTAAAAAGGGTGGAGTCCAAAACTCCTATCCCCTTATTATATCATCTCAGTCCCATTTGGTACAATTTCTTTTTATAAGCATCGAAATCGACGAGCAATCCTTGGCCACCATACATATCGTAGGCATCGACCCAATCCCCATTTTCTGGGATGGTCACGCGTTCCATTCCTTTGCCAGCACTACCGACCAGTCCAATCCCATTTGTCAATAGGAAAGAGAACGGTACATTGGTAGACGTCATCGCAAAAACTTTCCCAAGAGCTTCTGATCCCGTAAAGAGTTTGGTTGGATCCTTGATCTGGTGCATGATAGCAGACATGACCTCTTGCTGGCGACGGGTCCGACCAAAGTCTCCTTCATCGTCCTTACGGAAACGCGAGTAATTGAGAAGAGTCCGGCCATCCATCCGTTGTTTGCCAACCTTGATGGTTTGCTGCGGAACGACACCGTCTTTCATGTTCAAATCGTCAGGCACTTCCACCTCACTGACCTTTTCACCATCAACCGTTGAAAACTGCGCATTCATCTCGACCCCATTCGGGAAGAGGGTATCGATTGCTGTCGCAAAGGTCTTGAAATCGACCATGGCGTAATATTGGATGTCAATGTCAAAGTTGTCTTTGAGCATCTGACGCACCAATTCAGCCCCTTGGTTGTTATTTTGCTCCCCGATGGTGAAGGCCGTATTGAGCTTCTGGTCGTAGTAGCCATCATATTCAGGAATATTTTGCTGACTCACTCCATCAATATGGACCAGTGTATCCCGCATGAAGCTGACCATCTTGATCTTGCCTTCTTTGTTATTGACATTGACCACCATGATGGAGTCTGTCCGTGTCTCATCTGACTTCTCACCGATCCGACCATCTGTCCCCAAAATCAGGATATTGACCCCATCTCGCGACTTCTTGCCGTTAAATTTCTCAACGACAGCCGGTTTGGCATCTGGACCTGTCGGCTTACTGTTGAGGCCTTTCACAAACATGAAGACCATGCCACCGATAATGAGCAAGAAAAAGAGAGCAAGCCATTTGAGAATCCGCTTGACGCGGATCTTTTTCCGTGGTTTCTTAGGTATATCGCTCGTCGCAGCAACTGCTTTCTTCTTAGACTTTTTGCTACGTGATTGGTAAACAGGGAGATCCCCAATTGGTTCAGCAATCTCTCCTTGCACTTCTTCTGTAGCGTCTACCTCAGGTTGAAGGGCTTCTGCTTCCTCATAAGCTCCTTGGCTCTTCTTGAGCAGGTAATTGTATTCTAGTTGTTCTCGTTCATTCAAATAATGAAAATTTGAGTATAAGTACTCTAATCGCTTTCGCTCATGGTGAGATAGAAAGTTGGATTCGTTACTCATCTTTTCTCCATTCCGTTATCTTTTAAGGTATAGACCTGATACTGCCCCAAGACTTTTGTCTGAATGCCCAGACTGTCTAATTCTTGATAGGCAAAGTGCACAAGATCAGGCGCTTCATTTAGGAGGTCAATAATGAAAAAGTATTCTCCTAAAGCTGTTTTTAGGGGACGACTTTCAATCTTGGTTAAATTGATTCCCCGCCAAGCAAAGGTGGACAAACCCTTATAGAGGGCTCCTGCCAGATTACTTGGCAAGGTTAAAGCCAAGCTAATCTTTTGACTCGAAAGATTCAAAGTTTCTGAAATCAAGGGCTCTTTTGCCCCTAAAATCCAAAACCGCGTGTAGTTGTCCTCGATTTCTTGGATGTCTTTGGCCTGGACTTCCAAGCCATACTCACTGGCTGCTGCCAGAGGTGCAATCGCTGCAATTTCCAAGTCTGGATGCTCTGCTACATAGCGAGCCGCATAAGCTGTTGAAGCCGTCATTTCCATGGCCACATCCGGATAATGGGCTCTTAGAAAAACCTTCCCTTGGGCCAAGGCCTGTGGATGCGAATAGACCGTTCGAATGGGGCGGTCTTTTTTAGCCACCAAGAGCTGTTGCTTGATGGGATAGACCACTTCTGCAACGGCCTGAATGGTCCCTTGATGAAAGAGGTAATCAATGGTCTCATGGACACTACCTTCAATCGAGTTTTCAACTGGGACAATCGCAAAATCGATCTCGTGATTCTCATAAGCCTTGATGACATCTGTGATCGTCCGATAGGCAATGCGTTCAGAAGTTGGAAAGCTATGTGTCGCCACAGATCCCTTGGGACCAAGATAGCCTACAAGCATCGAATGATCTCCGCAATTTCGTCAGGTGTTTTGTCCTTAACATCCACAATATGGGTAGCAATCGCTTCATACAAAGGCAAACGGCCATCAAAAATCTTCTTGAATTCTTCTTTAGTATTGTTTAAAAAGAGGGGACGTTGCATAGCTTTGTCATTTTGAATGCGACTGTACAAGGTTTCAAAATCCACGCGCAAATAGATATTATGCGGATTTTTTTCCAAGAGGGCACGGTTATGAGGGTTGACCACAATCCCACCTCCAGGAGAGATAATAGCCGCTTCATTTTCCAATAAGCGCTCCAGCATCTCAGCCTCACGGCGACGAAAGGCAGCTTCCCCTTCCACTGCGAAATAGTCATTGATCGACATACCGATCTCTTCAACAATTAATTCATCCATATCATGGAATTTTGGATCAAGAATACGACCAACAGTCGTTTTACCTGTTCCCATAAAACCAAGTAAAATTTTAGCCATGCAGTAAGGTCTCCAAATCTTCAAAAAAACTAGGGTAACTGGTGTTGATGGCCTCTGCCCGATCCAGCACCACATTTCCATCACTCACCAATAAGGCAGCAATGGCAGCCATCATCCCAATCCGGTGATCTCCAAAGGTCTCTAGGTCTGCTCCATGTAGAGGAGTCGGTCCAGTGATGATCATGCCGTCTTCCGTTGGCACGACAGTGGCTCCCATAGCATTGAGGCTATCTGCTACGACCTGGATACGGTCTGTTTCTTTCACACGAAGCTCTTCAGCATCCGCAATCACGGTCTGACCATTTGCCTGTGTCGCTAGTAAAGCAATAATCGGCAATTCATCAATCAAGCGTGGAATCAACTCCCCATCAATCCGAATCCCTTTTAAGGACGAAGTCTTAACCGTGAGACTTGCCGAGACAGCTTTTTCATCCCGATCATCAACAGTGAGATCTCCCCCCATTTCCTGGATGACATCGAGAATCCCTGTCCGCGTTTGGTTGATGCCAACATTTTCAATCTTAATCACACTATCTGGAAGGATGAGTCCAGCCACTAACCAAAAGGCCGCACTGGAAATATCTCCAGGAACAATGACTGTTTGACCTTTGAACTCTTGTCCACCCTGGATGTGGATAGTTTTTCCGTCTACCTGGATCTCACCACCAAATTGGCGAATCATATCCTCTGTATGGTCACGGGTCTTTTCCTTCTCAATAATCGTCGATTTACCCTCAGCCTGTAGAGCAGCAAAGATAAGAGCCGACTTGACTTGAGCCGATGCGACTGGCAAACGGTAATGAATGGGGTGAAGCTGATGGGTGCCTTTTTCATGTAAAGGAGGGCAATCGCGCTCTCCCTGACCAGCAATCTCTACCCCCATCTGACGCAGTGGGATCGCGACACGATCCATGGGCCGTTTGGAAAGGCTGTCGTCTCCAACCATGGTCACAGCAAAATCCTGACCCGCTAGGACACCTGAGATCAAACGAATAGACGTTCCTGAATTCCCCATATCAAGGGGAGCGGTCGGAGCTTGAAGACCTTGAAAGCCTACTCCTTGAATCCGAATCACATCCCCGTCATCCTGGATGGAGACTCCCAAGTCTCGAAACACCTGGATGGTAGAAAGCACATCTTCGCCTCGCAAGATATCATAGACCTTGGTTTCGCCCTTTGCAAGACTTCCAAAAATAATGGATCGGTGACTGATGGATTTATCACCAGGGACACGAATGGTGCCCCTGAGGCCCTTGCTATTGGTTCTTAATTTCATTGCCATCTCCAGAGTGCTTTTCCACATATTCTATCATAAATAGGACATGAATTCAATTTTTGATCAAAAATTTGGAACAAAAAACGAATGTTTCCAAGCATTTTTTGAGCTTGTTTTCCTCTAGTGGCGAACGAAAATACCAGAGTCGAAATGACAACTCTGGTAGTCTTTCTACTTGTATAAATCTTGAATCGGCTCAAAGATGATCTTTTCAAGATCTGCAAGATAAATAGACAATTGCTGTTGTTTAGTGAAAAATTCATTCACAATCGGACTTGCTTGGATTTTTTCCATATAGTCCTTCATTTCTTGTTGCACAGCTTCTGTTGGAAGTTGACCGGATTGCATCAAGCCTTGCAATTGATTTTGGAAAGCGACGTATTCGTCAAACAGCGTTTTCGCTTCTGGATTTGCTTCGATCGCTTGCTTGCTTTCTACGACAGCCTTGTATTCAGGAAGATCTCGAAGGGTCCGAGAGAGTTCATTTGCTAGATCATAAATATTTGCCATTTTCTAGGCTCCTTTACTGATAAGATACTCCTATTATACTGCTTTTCCTTCAATATTCCTAAAATGAAGCAGGACTTTTGACGCAAATCCTTCTGTAGACCTAGCGAGCAAGGACGGTATAAGACGTCGCCTGGCTAATCAATGTTTGAGCCCGCTCCTGATCCTCTGCATTTTTAAAGGTCAGCTGCAAAATCCCGTGGATATCTTCCCGATTCTCTTCATTGATGTGAATATTAACCAAGGAAATCCCTTGTAGGAGTTGTAAGATTTCGAGGATCACGCCTTCCTGATCGGGGACATCAATAAAGAGATCATAGGCACTATCGCGTCCAGCTCGCTGATGGATCTGCATTTCTTTTCGGTGCTTGCGTCCCTCTTGGAAAAAGGACCAAATGGCCTCTTCATTATCTGCTTGAATGGTCTCAGCCACTTGGTCCAAGCGCTCTTTGAAATCTGCAATCCGCTCTAATATCGCTTGAGGGTTAGACAAGAGAATAGAGGTCCACATGCCTGGCTCACTTTCCGCAATCCGTGTCATATCCCGAAAGCCACCAGCCGCAAAACGGCGGGTCATTTCATGCTCTTCCCCATAAGCTACGGCCTGCTCAACCAGTGTCGAGGCTAAAATATGAGGAAAATGGCTGATCTGGGAAGTCACCCGATCGTGTTCCTCGGCATCGATTTCAATGAAGCGAGATCCCAATCCACTCAAAAGCTCTTTTAACTCTTCCATGGCACTTCCTGTGCTCAAGCCGGAAGGGGTAAAAATATAATAAGCGTTCTCATATAAGGTGGCATCCGCTGCTGCTGCACCTGTCTTATGACTACCAGCCATGGGATGCCCTCCCACAAAGCGCACAGCCTTATCTTTAAACACCTTTTCAGCTTGTGCGACAATTGCTGCCTTGGTAGAGCCTGCATCTGTCACTAGTACCTGGTTCTTCAAATTCAGGCCAGCTAAGGTTTCTAAGTAAGACTTGGTTTGCTTAATCGGAAGCGCTAAAATAATGATATCTGCTAAAGGGGCAAAGGCTGCGAAATCATCCGTCACCTGATCCACCATTCCTCTTTCAAGGGCGATGGTTCGAGAGGCTTCACTACGATTGTAACCAAGAATGGTCACATTTGGGTGGGCCCTTTTAATCCCTAGCGCGAGGGAAGCACCAATCAAGCCCAACCCTGCAATATAGACAACTTTCTTCTCCAAAGGAAAACTCTTTCTCTTAAAAATTCTTAGTAAAGTCCCTGTGCTTAGCAACGGCCTCTTTCAATTCTTCCATGTTATCGGATGAGAATTTTTCAAGCACTTCTGTAGCAAGGACTGTTGCGACCACTGCTTCCATCACGACACCTGCAGCTGGTAGAGCTGTTGGATCGCTACGCTCAACTGTTGCCTTATAAGGCTCATGGGTTTCGATATCCACACTCATCAAGGGTTTGTAAAGCGTTGGAATAGGCTTCATGACGCCACGAACCAGAATTGGCTCTCCGTTAGTCATGCCCCCTTCAAAACCACCAAGATTATTAGTGCGACGAGTATAGCCAGCTTCTTCAGACCAGACGATTTCATCCATGACTTGACTACCTTTTAGGCGGCCTGCTTCAAAACCAAGACCGAACTCAACTCCCTTAAAGGCATTGATAGAGACCACTCCTTGAGCGATTTTGGCATCCAATTTCTTGTCCCATTGCACGTAGGATCCTAGTCCAACAGGCACACCGCCAACCAAGGTCTCCACAATTCCCCCGATGGTATCGCCATCTTTTTTCACCTGGTCAATGTAAGCCTTAACGGCTTCTTCTTGTTCTGGGACAACAATCGAAACTTCCGACTTAGATGCCTTTTCCTTGATTTCTGAAACGGTTAGATTCTCGGGAATTGCAATCTCGATTCCCCCAAAATTGACAATGTGGCTGGCCACTTCCACGTCAATCTCTTCTAAAATCCGTTTAGCAACCGCACCAACGGCTACGCGCATGGTCGTCTCACGGGCAGAAGAACGTTCGAGCGAATTACGGAGATCGTCAAATCGGTATTTAATCCCTCCGACTAGATCAGCATGGCCAGGACGTGGCTTGGTGATCTTGCGCAGATCTTTCTTTTTCTCTTCGACCGGTGCTACATTCATGATTTCTAGCCATTTTTGGTGATCCAGATTGGTCACGTTCAGAGTAATCGGACCTCCCATGGTCAAGCCATGACGGACGCCTGATGTGATCTCAACACGGTCACTCTCAATTTTCATCCGAGCCCCACGACCATATCCACCTTGTCGACGTTTGAGCTCTTTATTAATATCCTCTTCAGATAAAGGAAGTCCTGCCGGGATCCCCTCGATGATGGCTGTTAATCGAGGACCATGGGACTCTCCTGCTGTTAAATATCTCATACGACCTTATTCCTTTCTTTCTAAAAAGTCCTTCATTTCTTGAAGAGGGATTTGATGAATCGCAGCTTGCCCCAACTCTGGAACAATCACTAATTTCAAGCTAGTCCCACGCGCTTTTTTGTCATGGGTCAAGGCTTGATAAAGGGCTTCTTTATCCCAGTTCTCATAGGCCACCGGTAGTCCAAATTTCCGACACATTTCTTCGATTTGTTGGCTGATTCCCTTTGGCATCAAGCCCTTTTCTTCTGCAACTCGTGACAGCTGCACCATGCCCATACTAACGGCTTCCCCATGCATGACCTGTCCATAACCCGCTGTCGCTTCAATGGCATGACCAATGGTATGCCCAAAATTGAGATACAGTCGAATCCCATTGTCCAGCTCATCTGCCACCACATGGTCACGCTTCACCAGACAAGAATGAGAAATAATGCTCTCTGCATGCTCTAAAATACTTTCGACAGAGCCATCCATAGCTTCCAACTCTTGCCAAAGTTCCGTATCTTGGATGAGACCGTACTTGATGACCTCCCCCATTCCTTCGATTAATTCACGGTGTCCCAAAGTGCTCAACACTTCAGGATCAATGAACACACCGTCCGGTTGGGCAAAGGTGCCCACCATATTTTTGGCAAATGCTGTGTTGACTCCAGTCTTTCCACCGATAGAAGAGTCCACCTGGGCGGTCAAGCTAGTCGGAATCTGAACAAAGGAAATTCCCCGCATATAGGTAGAGGCCGCAAAACCAGCCAAATCACCAACTACGCCACCCCCAAGAGCAACGATTCCATCACTGCGCGTCATGCCCTGGGTAGCTAGAAAGTCATAAACTTTTGAAACAGTGGTCAAATTCTTACTGGCTTCGCCTTCAAGAAACTCAAAGCGCACCACTTGAAAACCAGCTTTCTCAAGGCTATTCTCTACAATAGCTGCATATAGCTTAGCCACGCGGTTATCGGAAATGATAGCGACTTTTTTATCACCCCAAAGAGTGCGCAGCCAGTCTCCAACCTGGTTGAGACCACCTCTTTCAATCACAATCTCATAGGAATGTCCTGGAATAGGTACCGATACGTTCATAGGAATCTCCTTCGTGTTATTCTTTCATTCTATCTTATCATGAAATAAGGCACATGTCTCAAACAAAATGAAAAAGAGACTAGAGCAAAACTGTTTTTTAAAAATCAGTTCTTGTTCTAATCTCATAAAGATTTTTCAATAGGAAAAGGTAAAACCCTCTCTTAGTCACATACAAATTGGTGATATTCTGTTGTCAATGCTTCCCATACAGACTCTGTAGGAAATACTTTCCCAGTCAT
>JAPJPE010000025.1 GCA_030825825.1 Streptococcus sp.
CAAACCAAGCCTAGCCTTTGAAGGAATTGAATAAGAAAAAGGAGCCAATTGGATGCGCGATTCCAATGGCTTTTTTGTTGGGATCTCACCAACTAGTAGCGTATTTGCGAGTCGAAAGAAAATTCGGTATGATAGAGGGAATAAAACTGAGGTGGAAGAGAGAATAGAGATGAAAAAAGAAAAGAGATCTAAATATAGAATTGGCACGATGCTTGTCTTTGCGGTCTGTTTGCTACTGGTTGCAGGATGCGAATCACAAAAGAAAATTGAAAAAAGTGATAAGAGTAAAGAGTCCTACGAATTTTCAATCTATAATGCAAAATCTGACATTAAAGATTTCCAATTTATCCATAATAAAAATGGGCTTGTGGTCGAATGGAAGTTTGATGAAAAAGAACGGAAGAAATCTTTACAGTCTCCTGATTCATCAGATTGGGTTGAGGTGAACTCTAATTACTTGGTTAGACAAAGAAACAGAGTAAGAGGTATTATTCCATCGAAAAAAATGAAGTCAGATGAATACGCCCATTTAGAGATCTATGATTTAACAGGGAGTAAGGCGAAACGAAAGGAAGTCGATCTTTGGAAGATGATGGTGGAGTATGTAAAAAATGATGATTTCGAGCTCTATGGATCTTTTCCAACTCTTCGAAAAATGAATGGGAATGACTACGCTATAATTAAAATTATGAAGCAAACTCAGCCACGTTATTTTTTGCTTAATCTTAAAACACTTAAAATTGATAAAGAAATAACGGAAGAAAAAGTAAATGAGAAAAATAGAGTGTTTCTTTTTATTTCTACCCGTAAAGGTTACCCCGCTGGAATCCATCACTTTTATAATGGTTTTTGGAAAGATAAATCTTACAAGGGGGATATCAATTTAAAAGCATCTTATCCGACAGCATTTAAACTCTTTTCAAAACCAGAAGGTTTTGCGTATAAAGTGATCAATTCTGAGAACGGTGCCATTACGAATGGAAAAGAACTGATAGATCTTGAATCAGAATTTCTTAAATTAGGTTCCACTGTGTACGATTATGCCTATCTGCCTAAAGAACTGAGTATTGAAAATAAAGATACGAAAATCTCTCAGTTTGATGAGATTCAACAGTATTATAACGGTAAACCTATTTCAAATTGGTAATGAGAGATTTTTTAGAAAACATACAAGGAGAATGAAAAAGAGGTTATTATGCCAACAATGATTAATTTAGGAATATGGAAAAACAAGAATTATCATTTTGATTGGGAGGAAAAAGTCCTACTAGAAGAAACATCTTCTCCTACTAACTGGTCTTATCTACTGCTTCCAGTCACATTATTTATTATCCACAAAATTTCGGATGGATTAGCGGAAGCTGGACTATTTGACAATCAGTTGGTACGACTTGGAACGATTCCGATTTTAGGTGTCTTCTCCTACTTTCTTGCTGCGTGGATCATTCGATATTACCATGCGAGTCTGAAATTACAGCCATCCAAGTTAGAAGAGGATCAAAGCAAAAAGTTGATCAGGTCCTTGAAGAGACGGAAGGTGTACTTTACATTTCTGGTCAATCTTTTTAGGTTCCTAACTGTAGCAGCTATTCTTTTGTTTGTCATCGGAAATGAAACCATTGCAGCACTCTTTTTGATGGTTAGTTTTATAGTGATATTTATGTTTAAATTTGATTACCAACTTCATAAATGGAATGATATGATAGAGATCATATCTCAAGAATTGGAAAATGGTAAGTAAGAAAATCTCTGATAGTCAAGAGGATTTTGAAAAGTAGGTGGGCGTATTGAAAAAATTTTTAAGTTTTAAACTGGTTTTTCTAATTGGTGTTGTAGTTGGTTTGGTGTTTTATTTTAAACCTTCAGAGACTAAGAAAAATCCTATAGAAGATAGACCGAGATCAACAAAAATCATTCATGAAGGGAATCTCAAGGATGTTCAGTTATTTGGTGAGAAAAATCAATTTGTTTTGAGTAAGGATCTGACCTTGGTTGATGGGAAGTATCTGGTTGGTTTTGACTATGTAAAAACCGATGACAGAATAAAATGGGAGTATGTCGGATTCCGATATTACGAGATTGACAATCATTTTAAAGGAACAACCGTAAATGCTTTAGATGAGATTCGTAAGACAGCACCAAAAGCCTTTATTTATGATTATCAAATAAATGTTAATAGTGGAGTAAGTGTTGTAGATCTAATCTATTTTGATTCTCGTAGTGCAATGGAACGTAGTATTGGAAATGGGAAAAATGTTTACTACAAGTTAGATGAACAGAAATACTACAGTGAATATGCTATCCCAGAGGGCAGTACAGTTAAGGAAAATATTATATACTGTACAAATTTAAAAGAGTTGATTATTAAGAATACCGGTTTCGAACTTCAAGCAGGATTTAAATTTCAGAAACAGGCTAAGAATGTAAATACAGATATCAATTTATTTGTAATTTATCCGGAATTCAAAGAGAAAATGTTGAGTGGTGAGTACTGGATTGAACCTAGATTACAGTTGTTAAGTAGTAAGGAATGGTTTGATACTCTTCTTCATTGGTTTGCACCTAAGGGACAGGACACCTTACCTGGGGTAAAAATTGAAGCTCAGTACTCAATAGATGGTCAAGAACATGAAATTCGTTCTTATGATGAGTTTAAACAATACTACAATGGAAAAGGTGGTGAATTGGCTGAGTAGAGCTTTTTCTGGAAAAACGGGAGTTTAAGGAAGCTGGTTTGGATCAGGTTGGTACCGTCTTGGATGCTATGTTGAAAGCATGTAGGAAGTAAGTAGAATGTTAGAATATAAAGAAACAAGTATTTTCTGTCACCAACTGGTAGAGTACGATGGCAAAAAATTTCTGTTAGATGCTAGTACCATGAAGCCGAAGCTCTATTATTGGGGGTTGCCAACGGAAACGATCACTGTTGAGATGATGGAAGTAGATAAAAAAGTTGAAATTCCAGGCACACCCATCCATAAAATAAATGGGGGGACAGCAGCTATCATAGTCCAGCCATTTGTTGGAGTGGTTTATAGTCTCTTAAAAAAGCTATTCAGTGACTATGCTATTAGTCAGCAAATTTTTCTAAAGATAGTCTTATTTGTGGTTGCCATGTTTATATCTTTTATACTCTTTCGATTTTCTATAGTAAAGGCTCGTAAAAAAGTTAAGAATCTATTTCCTACAGTGAGGAAGAGATACAGGGTGACTTTCAAGCCGATACCAGAAAGAAAGCAAATTTTTGATGCCCATCTATTAAATATTGTCTTATTGGCCTGTTTAGCTATGTATTTATTTAATAATAATGGTCAAGAAGGGATCTTTTTAGTGATAGGCGGTATTCTTACAGCTTTTCTATTGACCTTCGAATTTGGCAAAGTTCCAGTTCTTTTGGGAGCTAAAACAGGGAATTTAAGTCTTGATAGTGTAGAAGAGATCATCATTGAAAAAAGTAACTAGAATAGAATGGACAAGAATAAAGGAGTAGAAATCATGAAAAAAACAATCGTTTTGTTAGTAGCGCTTCTATCATTAACAGCATGCGCCCAGCCTCGACAGGAATCAAAAGATTCTTCGCCGAGGAAAACGGAGCAGACTTCAAAAGAGTCCTCGGCTGTTAAAAATGAAAAAGGCTTGCAGTTTGTGGTGGGACCACAATATGAAGGAAAAGAATCAAATGTAATTGAACTAGGGAAGAAATTAACCAAGGAACATCCAGAACTTGGAAATCAAGGAAACCTATCGATCAACTATACTGGCGCAACTTTCTCATCCAATCAACAAGAATATGCCGTTTTTCTATTGATTAACAAAGCTGGATTTCAAATTGATAAGGATTTTGAGTTTTCATTGAGTTGGAAATATGATGGGCAATTCATTTATCAACATCAACGGATTGGCTATAAAATTAGTGACAGTGGAGTATTGCCGAATCAATCTGCCACAATTTTGACCTTGCCAATATCCAGTGAGCAAAAACAAATTGTCGAGACCATGACACAAGAAGAAAAGATGTCATTAGAGATGTCGGATTTAAAAGTGAATCGGTAGGGGAGAGATAGAAATATATCGATGGCTTATCCATTCTCTCTCATTGGTCCCTTTTCAACTTTTTTCTTGTGTTATAATAGAGGTCAATGATTCAGGAAGGAGTGAGAGTATGGAAAAAGATTTTTGGCAGGGGGTGAGGGATGCGCTGCCGACAGCTCTAGGCTATATCAGTATTGGCCTGGCTTGCGGTGTGGTGGCGTCTCCCTATCTTTCTCCTTTGGAGATGGCCTTGATGAGTGTCTTGGTCTATGCTGGGGCGGCTCAGTTTGCGATGATCTCTCTGATTGCGGCCCACTCTTCGATCTTGAATATGGCCTTGACCGTGTGTTTGATCAATCTCCGGAATATGTTGATGAGTCTGCATACGTCCTCGGATTTTAAGGATGCGAGTCTCGCTCATACCATTGGGATTGGAAGCCTCTTGACCGATGAGAGTTATGGGGTCTACTTGAGTGAGAAGTTAAAGACGGACACCATTACAGTTCCTTGGATGCATGGGAACAATCTAGTAGGCTATGGGGCTTGGATCAGTGCGACGGTTATCGGAACAGCTCTGGGATCTCTCCTACCAGATCCAAAGGCTTTTGGGCTTGATTTTGCCTTAGTGGCTATGTTTATTGGGATTTTTGCAGCCCAGTTCCAAGGAATGCAACTGACAGAAAAGACCAAGACCATGCTCTTGGTGCTCTTAGCAGTAGCAGTAAGTTTCTTTCTCTTCCTCTTTTTTGTTTCGCAACCGCTTGCTGTGCTAGTTGCGACCTTGATCGGCTGTTTTGTGGGGGTGGTCTGTGATGCGCGTGAATAGTTCTATCTTCATGGCCATTCTGGCCTCAGCCCTCGTTACCTGGATTCCTCGGATCCTGCCCTTCCTCTTAGTCAAATACAAGGGACTGCCGGCTCCTGTGACCCGCTTTCTCAAATACCTGCCCATTTCCATTATCTTTGCTTTGGTTTTGTCAAGCTTAGTAGATGGGAAAATGGGAAGCCTCCCGCAGCTCCACTGGTTGGACCTCATGGTGACCATTCCCAGTCTCTTTGTAGCCTTTCGTTATAAAAACCTTATGGGAACCGTTTTGTTTGGAATTGTCTTGATCGCTCTATTACGATTGGCATTTTAAATGAAAAAATATGTTACAAAAAAATTACAATTGTTACAAAAAAACTTGATTTTTGTAATAATTGAGGTATAATGGGAGTCAGAAAGATAAAGAGGTGATCGTATGAAAAAATCAATCTTCCGTTGGAGTGCCGCCGTTCTAGTGGCTGCTTCACTTGGTCTAGCTCTCGGTGGTTGTGGTGCTAAGGATAAAAAGACAGCTTCCTCATCCTCCGCAAAAGCATCTACCAGTAAGGTAGAGAAAAAAGCCAAAAGTAATAGCAAAAAGAGTGCAGCATCTTCTGCTCAGGCAAAAGATACAGCTAGCTCTTCAACTCAAACCAGTAGCGCGACAGGTACAAAAGACTCTAGTAAGACCGAGAATGCGTCTACTCCGACGCAAGCTACTGTCCCTGCAGAACTGGTGGGAACTTGGGTAGGATCTAGTCCACAAGCGGATTCGATTAAAATGACCGTCGATGCCAATGGGGATGTAACAACAGTGGTAAGCTTCAAAAATGACAGCGAACCGACTCGAACAGCTACCTATACGGCAAGAGCCGTCCAAGCAACTGGAAATATCTACTATTGGGATGCTGAAGGTCTTGATGGAGCGGATGCCTTACTTCCTGGGATCACAGGGCTAGGTGTAGCCAACTTCCGACTGGAGCCAGGTTTTGTCTTGGAAGAAGGCCATTATACCCCAATTGTTTTCACAGCGCCTGTCAATACAGAATTTGACTACACCAAATACAATGATTTCCGTTTTTCATTAACCAAAGAACAATAAAAAGACGAACTCGATGGAAAATCGAGTTCGTTTCAGATTGAAGACAAAGTCATCTTAAAAACTTTCCTTAAGTGAGTACGGACGTCAGCGAACTTCGTAGAAGTTCCATGACTAATTATTGAGCCTAAGGTCTCAATAATTCCGAGTGCCTGAAATAAAAAGTTTCAGGCACTTTTCTCACAGCGGAAAGTTTCGGCATTTTCTTGATTCATTCTAAGAATTGGACCACATTTATATTTCTTTGTAGAATTACTTAACTTATTTTACTTTAAAATAGTTTGTCATCATTCTAAGACGAGCTCGAACAAATCGAGTTCGTTTTTTAGTAATGAGGGCTTCCTGCTACCCAACCGGTACAGAGGGCGGATGTGATATTAAAACCGCCTGTATGGGCATTGATATCGAGGACTTCTCCTGCAAAGTGGAGCCCAGGAACTAGCTTACTTTCTAGGGTTTTAGGATTGATTTCTTTGAGGCTGACGCCGCCCTTGGTGACAAAGGACTTAGCTAGAGACATCTTCCCAGTAACAGGAATAGGCATCTCTTTGATGTTTTGAATGAGCTCTTCTGTCTGAGGAGGAGTGAGTTGCTTGGCTTTTTCAGGGAATCCTTGCGCCAAGAAATCAGCTAATCGTTCAGGAAGAAGGGCTTTGAGGCTATTTTTAATCGCCTTTTCTCGATGCTCTTTTAGAAAGTCTTTTAACTCTTGAGAAGAGGTAGTCGGAAGGAGGTCCAGAGATAAGATTTCGCCGCCTTTAACAAAGCTGGACATCCGAAGGGCTGCAGGGCCAGAAAGTCCAAAATGGGTAAAGAGAAGGTCGTGTGTGATGATGTGTTTGCCGTAGCTGAGGGTCACATCTGTCAGAGAGATACCTTGGAGGGCCTTGTGTGGGAAATCTGTCAAAAGAGGGCTTTCTGCCGCTTCTAGATCCGTAATGTTATGTTTGAAGTGACGGGCAATTTCGTGTCCGTAGCCAGTAGAGCCGGTAGAAGGGTAGGATTTGCCTCCAGTCGTAACGATCAGCTTATCAGCTGTCCAAGTGTTTTCAGCTGATTTGACGATGAAGACGTCTTCTGGCTTGGTGACAGAGACCACTTCACAGTTGGTGGCAATGCTAGCACTAAGCTCAAGAATCTTATTTTCTAAGGCTTGAATAATGGTGCGAGATTGATCACTAACAGGAAAGACCCGGCCATGGTCTTCGACTTTTAACTTGACGCCATTATCGGTAAAAAATTGGATGATATCATGATTATCAAATTGGGAAAACACACTGTAAAGGAAACGGCCATTTCCAGGGATACCGGCCATCAAATCGTCTAAGGTCCCGTTGTTTGTGACATTACAGCGCCCCCCTCCGGTACCTGCAAGTTTCTTACCCAGCTTTTTATTTTTTTCGATCAGTAGCGTAGGTTGGCCATAAGAGGCGCTGGCAATGGTCGCCATCATACCTGCTGGGCCACCGCCGATGACAATGGTGTGAAAATGAGTCATGTCGTTCTTCCTTCTTTTGTTTCTTTCATGATTTGCTTTGTCCATTATATCATTTTATGGACGGCTTCGGAAAATGAAGGAATCAAAAAAACAAGCATCTTTCGATGCTTGCTTTTGAATGATTCTTCGATCAACTTATTACATGATTCCAAGGAAGTAACGGATGAAGAAGAAGGCAAGGACAGCACCAACAAATGGAGCAGTACCTGGTACAAGAAGACCATATTGCCAGTCGTTGTTTACTTTATCTTTGATTGGCAAGATTTGGTAAGCGAAACGAGGTCCAAGGTCACGCGCTTGGTTCATCGCGAAACCTGTAGTACCACCAAGACCCATACCGATAGCCCAAACGATCAAACCAACAGTGAATGGAAGCATTGCTTCGTTGGCGTGTTCAGCAGCCATGATAGATGTCAAGAAGATAAATGTTGCGAACGCTTCGACGAAGTAGTTACGTGGAAGGTTACGGCAGTTAGGGTTAGTTGAGAAGATGTTACGGATAGCAACACCATCAATTTGACCTTCAGAAATCTTGAAGTGGTCTGCGTACATAAAGTAAGCAATGACTGCACCAAGGAAGGCACCTATCATTTCAGCGATTGCAATTGGGAAGAATTGAGCGATTGTCAATTTACCAAGAAGGACTTTCAACAAAGCCATAGCAGGGTTCATTGAAACGCCGCCAAAGACGAACAAGCAGACAGTGATACCGAATGCCCATGTAGTGATCGCGAATAAGTGTCCAGTTCCAGCATATTTTGTTTTCTTCAAAACGTCGTCACAGTGTACGCCAACCCCGAAGATAATCATCAAAGCTGTACTCATAACTTCTGCAAGTAATTGATGTGTCATGTTAATTAATGTCTCCTAAATTAATAAATGTATTTTTGTAATTGGTGATAAACTTCTTGAATCGGCAACTGCATCTCCGTAGCAATACGCTGACAGTCTTCGTATTCAAGTGTTTTTTTAGTGGTAGATCCGTACTGGTTAATTTTTACCGTAACGGGTCCAAATTCCGTATCGATTTGTTCAAATCGACGTTGCATGACCTTTCGGTCGACTTGTTGGTATCGAAAACCAATGGTACTGGTTTCTTTGAACAAGAGGGCTGAAAAATCTTCCAACTGACTTCCTTGAATCAAGAGAATCAATTCAAAGCCAGGGCGATTCTTTTTCATAACGACGCTACGATAGTAGACATCTAAAGCTCCAGCGTCCAGGAAACGGTGGATAATATAACCAAGTTGCTCTGGTGTTTGATCATCGATCGTAGTGGTGATCTCAATAATTTGATCTTCCGTGCGATGAACAACAGTGGTGCTGTGAGAGGTGTCTTCTTTCAATAGCGAACCGCGTAAAGCATTGAATTTTCCAGTCTCTCTTTTACCAAATCCATATCCCACACTTTCGATGGAAAGGTGAGAGGGGATTGGTTCAAAGATTGGTGACAATGCTTTAAGGAGGGCTAACCCTGTCGGAGTAATCAACTCCGTTTTAACTGTGAAGTCTTGAGTAATCGGAATAGTCGTTCCTTTTCTCAACTGCATCACAGCGGGAACCGGAACAGGCATTTCTCCATGGGCAACTGAAATGGTCCCACTTCCCTCAGTGAGAGGAGTAGAGTAAACTGTATCGATACCGAGCGATTCCACTAGGATGAAAAAGCTAACGATGTCGACAATGGAGTCAATTGCACCAATTTCATGGAAATGAATCTGTTCGACAGGCATGTTATGCACAGCTGCTTCGGCCTTTGCGATATCAAGAAAGACTTCAAGACTTTTTTCTTTCACAAAAGGACTCAACTGTGAAGCGGCAATCAAATCGTGGATATCCGCATAACTGCGAGCATCCGCGTGGGAATGGTGATGATGGTGTTCATGATCGTGATGATGTTCGTGATCGTGATCGTGATCAAAATCACCTTCAATCCCCGTATCTTTCTCCCCGTGGTGAAGGTGAACATCGAAATCAGTTCCCCAAATTGCGCTTTTTGCGACGCGATGAACGTGGAGGTGGAAACCATCCACTCCCAGTTTCTCGAGTTTTGTGTGAAGAAGGTCGACATCTGCCCCAAGGTCCACAAGAAGACCATTGAGCATATCGCCACTTATTCCAGAAAAAGGTTCTAAAAATAGACTGGTCATCAGTTTTCCTTTCGATTGTGGTTGAGTCGATTGATCATACATGCTGAATAAGCTGCACCAAATCCGTTATCAATGTTGACGACCGTTACACCAGAAGCGCAAGAGGTCAACATACTCATCAAGGTTGTTAGCCCTTGAAGGTTGCTTCCGTATCCAATGCTGGTCGGAACGGCAATAACGGGGACATCCACAAGGCCTCCTACGACACTGACAAGAGCTCCTTCCATACCGGCAATCACGATGATCACACTGGCTTTTTGGATCTCTTCTAAGCGATTGAAGAGGCGATGGATGCCGGCGACTCCCACATCATAGATTCGGCGAACCGAATGGCCAAAGGTTTCTGCAGTGACTGCAGCTTCTTCTGCAACAGGAACATCACTTGTCCCTGCTGTGACGACCGCAATGTAGTGTTCAGGATCGGCTTCTTCCTTTTTAGAGTTGAGAACGAAGCAGCGGGCTTCTGGATAATAGTGGCCAGTCGGAAAGCGCTGAGAAAGAGCCTCTCCCTTTTGGAGAGAGACTCTTGTTGTGAGGATCGGCAATTCTTTTTGTGAAAGAAATTGCAGGATTCCTTCAATTTGCTCAACTGTCTTTCCTTCGCCGTATACGACTTCAGGGAAGCCGTTGCGACGTTGCCGGTCAGTATCAATTGCTGCATACCCTAGCTCTTTAACCCCGTTGATTTGCTCCAGCGCATCCTCAACGGAGAGATGGCCCGCTTGCAAAGAACGGAGTGTTTGTTCTAGATTGGGTTGAAAATCCATGTTTGATTCTATTCAACAACGACAGAAAGTCCGTCGCGGATAACAGTTACTTTAGCATCTTTTCCTTCACGAGCAAAGGCTTTTTCAAGCGCTTCGTCAAATGAAGTTGCAAGTTCCATATGCATACCTTTGATCAATTCAGGATCTACAAGGTCAGATACAAAGATAACATGGTGGTGTACCAAAATACGTGCCAAGATTTGAGAAGTCCATTGGTCTGGGACAGTCTCTAAACGAGGTGTATTGATGGCTTGTTCCAAGAATTCTTTTGGATCTTCTACGTCAGCAAGGTTGCGATAGAAACCTTCTCCACCGTGACCGTCTGCACATCCAGCTACCATGATGATTGTTCCGCCTTCTTTGTTAGAAGCTTCGGCTGCAGTCATCCCTTTAACAGCTTGGTAGATGTTTTGGTCAAGTGGGAAACCACCGTTTGTTGAAATTGTGATGTCGCTTTCGATCTTAGACACATGTGCCAAGTCTGCAACGAAGTCACAACCAACTTTGTGGGCTTCAACCATGTCCCCAGCGAAAGATCCGATGATGTGTTTTTCGCCGTCCAATACAACGTTGACGATGAAGGCCAAGTTTGCAGTACGAGCAGCGTAAAGCATATCTTCGTGGATTGGGTTGTGGTCAAGGTTACCAGTACGTGCCTTATCAGAATTGATGAAGTCACCTGAGTGGTTCGCCATGATAGTTTTGTATGATGCGATACCTGGAAGGACTGATTTACGTCCACCTGAGAATCCAGCGAAGAAGTGAGATTCGATGAATCCTTCTGCTATCAACAAGTCAGCTTCAGCAGCGATTTTGTTGATGATACAGTCACCACCTGAAGGGAGTTGTCCAATTTTAACCATGTCATCGTCGTTTGTTGAAATGTGCATAACGATTTCTTCATTGTCAACGATTTCTTGGCCGTATTTATTGATCAATTCTTCACGAGTTGAAGGACGGTGGAAACCAGTAGCAACCAAGATACGCACACGTGCATCAGGGTTAACTGAGCGAATACGACGCAAAATGATTGGGGTGATGATGTGAGAAGGAACGGGACGAGTGTGGTCAGAGCTGATCAACACGATGTCTTTTTTGCCTTTAGCAAGCTCTTCCAAAGTTGGGCTGCCGATAGGGTTGTCCATTGAACGTTCAACAGTTTCTTCTTCAGACAGTGGGTTATGGAAGTTTTCCGCCTTAGACTCTAACAATCCTGCAAAGTTTTCATCTGGAATCTTTGCAACAATCGTCTTTTTGTCGTACGGTAATTTAATTTCTACCATTATTTGCGATCTCCTTTATTAATACTGATACTTATAGTATAATTCTTTTTTAAAAGAGGTGTGTACTAATTGATGTTAACAAATGTTAACTATACTAATCAAGAATAGGTGTATCATTAGTGTGACTTCTACAAAGGAATGAAGAAGGAGGAAAATCGCGCGTGGATTCAGCATTTTTAGTGAAATTCTTGGAAGAGAGGCGAACGCCCATTATCAAGAAAAAATACCACAGCTACCTCTCTTATCGCGGGATTAAAGAGGACTACATCTATATTTTAAAAGAAGGGGTCGTAAAGACCAGTGTCATCATGCGTGATGGGCGTGAGTTTAACTTTTCCTATCTAAAAGCCATTGACATTGTCTCTTTGATTCGTGATGAGGTGTCCAACTATACAGACTCACCTTTCAATGTGCGAGTGGAGACAGAAGAAGCAAGTTTTTATCGTATTCCTCGGGTCAAGTTTTGGAATTTTGTCAAAGAGCATAAAGAGCTGCAGGACTATGTGAGGGACTATTATCGTAATAAACTGTCTGAAAGTATGGAGTCTCAGCAGTATATGATGATGAATGGTAAAAAAGGGGCGGTTTGTTTTCATTTGCAAAAACTAAGCAGTTTGTTTGGTGTGGAGCAAGAAGACGGCGTCTTGATTGATTTCAACATTACCAATGAAGATATTGCCGGTTTTTGTGGGATTTCGACGCGAAACAGTGTCAATCGCATTCTCAATGAATTAAAACGAGAAGGTGTTTTGGATATTCGACAGCAAAAGATCGTGATTTTGGATAATGAACGGATTGAAGAATTTATCGGAAGGGAGCTATTCTAAGATGGCAACAGAAGCACAAATCAGAAAAGAAAAAGAAGAAAAATTACAAGATATTTTACGAAAAATCGGAAAGGTAGCCGTTACCTATTCAGGTGGGATTGACAGCTCTTATCTCTTGAAGGTGGCCTTGGATACCTTGGGACCTGACAATGTTATTGCGGCCGTCGTGAACTCTGAGATGTTTTCAAATGAAGAATTCGATCTAGCGCTCGACTTGGCCGATCAGCTAGGAGCACCTGTGCTTGGACTGGAAATGAGAGAATTGAGTGATCCACGGATTGCTGCCAATACGCCCAATATTTGGTATTACACCAAACAATTGATGTACCAAACTATTAAGGATTCAGTTACAGAACTGGGCTTTAAGCAATTGGTAGACGGCAATATTATGGATGATATCGACGATTTTCGCCCTGGTATCAAGGCTAGGGACGAAGCGGGTGTCCGCAGTGTCTTGCAAGAAGCCGGCCTCTATAAGACAGAAATTCGTCAATTGGCCAAGGAAAGAGGGGTCTCCAATTGGAATAAGGTGCCATCTTGTAGCGTTGCCTCACGCTTCCCATACGGAGTGAAAATCACTTCAGAAAATGTACAACGGGTTTTTGAAGGGGAAGAGTTCCTTGTAGGACTTGGCTTTGAGCAAGTCCGTGTGCGTGTGCATGGAGACTTGGCGCGCATCGAAGTGGAAGAAGACCATCTGCTTAAAGCCATCCAACTGCATGACAAGATCAATGACTACATGAAAAAAATCGGATTTACCTATGTAGCCTTGGATTTGGCTGGATATAAGTACGGCCGGATGAATGATGCATTGGATGAAAAAACAAAAGAAAAAATTATGGCAGGTTAAGCAATGAAGGAAGTGATAAGGTTCTGGTTCGAAGAGTTGAAGCCAGAGGATTGGTTCAAAAAATCAGAAGCACTGGATCAAGAAATGCGGGAGCGCTTTGAGGAACTTTATTGGAAGGCCAGTCGTGGGGAATTGTTTGGCTGGCGCACTACAGCAGAAGGGCGTTTAGCAGAGATTTTGCTCTTGGACCAAATTCCTCGCAATATTTTTCGAGGGACTGCCCAAGCTTTTGCGACAGATTCCCTGGCCTTGGTCTTGGCCCAAGAAGGCTTAGAGCAAGCCTTGGATCTACCAGTTGTACAAAGAGGATTTTTCTACATGCCTTTTATGCATTCTGAGTCCTTAGTCATTCATGAAGAAGCCCTGCGCCTATTTGATCAACCGGGCTTAGAAAAGCGTTTGAAGTATGAGAAGATGCACATGGACATTCTTCAACAATTTGGGCGTTATCCACATCGGAATGCCATCTTAGGACGGCCTTCGACCAAGGAAGAAGAGGAGTATTTGAAAGGACATTCTGGCTTTTAAAGGAAGATGAGGCCCACAGATTTCAAAACTCTTTTCTCTCTTCATGAAATTGCCTGAAACAGCAGGCATGATGTCAGAGTTCCCTCACCAAAGCTTTTCCAAGCGTCTAAAAAATGGTATAATGAACTGTAAATTTCAGAAGTTGGAAGGAATGTAATTGCTATGATGAATATGCAAGACTTGATTTAAGATTCTTAAAGTCTTGTTATTTATCAA
>JAPJPE010000026.1 GCA_030825825.1 Streptococcus sp.
GAGGTGGGACGACGAAATCGAATTCTAATGAATTACCGATTTCTGTCCCACTCTCAATTACACGATTAGTCTAACAAGTCTTGGATTCTATCCAGATACTGGTTGTCTGTCACCGCCATCACGCGCACCCCTTCTGGCCAGATAAAGTCGGGAGCAATCTGAATATGAAGCGGTTGATCTTCCGCATCTCGATAACCAATAATGTTGAGATGGTACTCCTCTCTGACAGCCAAGTCCTGAAGGCTTTTTCCTACCCAGCTGGATGGAACCGTAAACTCGACTACTACCACTTCTTCATCCAACTGGAAAACTTCAATCCGGTGTTGGAAAAGAACCATTTTGGCGAGGGACATGCCTGCTTCTACCTCTGGCAGGATGACCAAATCAGCCCCAATCTTTTCCAGAATTTCTTTGGTCACTTCATTTTTGACCTTGGCAATGACGTGCTCGACACCTAGTGCCTTACAGTGCATGACAGCCAGCACACTGGACTCCAGGTTTTCACCCGTCGCGATCACGACTGTGTCACAGTTCCCAATATCTGCTGCATCCAAGAGGTCCAACTCCGTAATGTCTCCAACAATTCCAGTTGTAATCATGGATTCATACTGATTAATCACATCTTCGTGATCATCAATTGCAATAATATCCACATCCTGGTCCTGTAGGGTTTTCAGGACACTCTGTCCAAAAATTCCTAATCCTAAAATTCCAATGGTTCGATTTGCCATAAGTTTCTCCTATCCGATAATGATGTCTGCTTTAGCATATTGCAAGGCATCTGCCTTCTTAGCTTTGTAATTGTTCAAACTGACCATGAGGGTCAAGGGGCCGATCCGACCGATAAACATAAGCACCATGATGATCCCCAGCCCTGCTCCATTTAAGGTCGAGGTCACATTGGCTGTCACGCCTACTGTCGCTAGAGCCGATACTACCTCAAAGACCAGGTACAAAAAGCGTTGACCATCCGGAGTCACGAGACAAAGGCCAAAGAGTCCAAGGAGAAAAGTCAACTGGAAAATCACTGCCGTCCCCAAAGAGCGTTGGACCAAGTCTGGTGCGATGGTGCGCTTACCCAGGTTGGTATGTGGCAAGCCGAGCAACTCTTTGCGCGCTAAGAGAATCAGCACCAAGAAGGTGGTGATCTTCATCCCCCCTGCTGTCCCGCCTGGTGCCCCACCTAGGAACATCTGTAAGAGATAGATAAAGAGCGTCACTGGCCGGACTGCTGTATAATCCAACGAGGCAAAACCAGCCGTCCGCATACTGACAGTTTGGAAGAAGCTGACCAAGATCTTCTCTCCTAACGGAAGGGACCCAATCGTTGCTGGATTATTAAACTCGGTCATAAGACTAGTCACTGTCCCAAAGAGAAGGATCGCCGCCGTTAACCAGAGAACCACCTTGGTATGGAAGCGAAGAGTTCGCCGCCCTGATTGATTGCGGGCCTTGGTGGCTAGGTCAAACCAGACCATGAAGCCCAAGCCCCCAGTAATAATAAGGGCAGACAAGGTCAGATTGACCAACCAATCGGTCTGGAAGCTCATCATACTATCGCCTCCAAAATTATCAAAGCCCGCATTACAAAAGGCCGAGACCGCAACAAAGATGGAGTTAAAGATCCCATGCCCCCAGCCAAAGCGAGGGATAAAGCGGGTCATGAGGAGCAAGGCCCCCACCCCTTCGATGGTAAAGGTGGTAATGAAGATGGAGCGGACAAAACGGGCTAAGCTCTGGTTATTGCTAAAGCTAAAGCTGTCCCGGATGGTCTGTCGGTCCTTGTAGCTGAGCTTTTGACGACCTTCCATAAAGAAGAGACCGATAAAGGTCAAGATCCCTAGGCCTCCGATCTGGATCAAGAGCATACAGATCAATTGCCCCAAACCATTATAGGTCGAAGCCACCGACTGGGTAAAGAGCCCCGTCACACAGACCATGGAGACCGCTGTAAAGAGGTGGTCGATATAGCCTGCTTTTGAGCTCGCTTGCTGGACAAAAGGCAGACTCAATAAGAGCGAGCCCACCAGGATAACCAAGGCAAAGCTGAGAAAGATTCGCCTTGCCGGAGACAGGCTTTTAATTTTGGCCTGCCATTGTTTAAAAAATAATTTGACTAACATAGCTTCATTGTATCATAAAAAGTGAAAAGACCTACAAGTGATGAACCATCTCTAGGCACAATTCTAGGGCCTTCTCAAAAGCTTCAGCCCCCCAGTCACGCTGGTCATAATTTTCTAGGTCTGCAAGAGAATCTGCGGTAAATAGGAGCAAGCCCCAAACTGCATCACGAAGCTGGGCGACTGCTGCAAGTGAGGCACACTCCATCTCCACAACACGACACCCTTCTTCAATGCGATAGGCCACCTTGTCAGGTGTTTCTCTATAAAAACCGTCCGTCGACCAGGTCATGACCTCTTGATAAGGAATATCTTTTCCTTTCAAGACAGTTTCAATGGCGGTCAGTGCACGACTGTCCACTTCGATATAACGAGAAGGCGCTACATAATGGTAACTGGCTCCCTCATCTCGCAAGGCCTTGGTCGGGATCAAAAAGGCATTTTCTTCTATGTCCACCAAGACGCCACAGCTTCCTGAGGAAATGATTTTCCTCACCCCATAGCCAATCAACCAATCCATGAATTGGGCAGCAGGTGCAGATCCAACTGGCGCTTGTGCCAAGCAGACTTTCTCCCCTTGGTGCTCCAGAACATAGACTGGATAAGCCTTGGTAGCTGAAACAAAGGTAGCCACTTGCTCAGCTCCAACAGTTTTGGCAAAGCGATCAATCTCATCCTCCAAGAAAGCATACACACATTTTTCAGGTAGGTGCAGATCAAGTCCCTCATGGGTCGGCATAATGACTGCCTGCGGGTTGTCATCAAACTCTAAAATAGGAATTTCATGTTTTTGGATCATCCCTTCTCCTTTTTAATGGGTATTTCTTTGATGACACGGGCTGGGTTTCCTGCAAGGACCACATTGTCACCAAAAGACTTGGTCACGACTGCCCCAGCGCCAGCGACCACATTATCACCCAGCGTGACACCAGGAAGGATGGTGACCCCTCCTCCTGCCCAGAAGTTATCTCCTATCGTAATCGGCGCCCCGTACTCGAGACCAGAATTGCGCTCGTCTGGATCCAGTGGGTGCAAGGGGGTCAAGAATTGGCAGTTAGGACCAATCATGGCATTCTTTCCAATCGTAATGGGACATACATCCAACATGGTCAAATTGTAATTGGCATAGAAATTTTCTCCCAGATGGATATTAACCCCATAATCTACAAGAACCTGGCGATTAAGATAGAGGTTTTCACCGGTTGAACCAAACCACTCTTTGATGATAGCTACCCCTTTTGGGGGATCCACCTCTTGGTTAAAGGCTTCTTGTTTCTCCCGAGAGGCTTGGGCCAAAGCCCGTAATTCAGGGTCAGCAGGTCTATAAAAATCACCCGCAATCATTTTTTCATATTCACTGGCCATAAGGAAACCTCCACGTTATTTTGACATATTATAGCAGAATTCCCCCTTTAAAACAAACGTCAGAATAAGGGTTTGCAAGAAAAAAGATCACAAACGCTTAAAAATAATTAAAAACACTTGCATTAGCTTAATAGATAATGTAAAATATAGGCAAGAACAGAAATAAGGAGCAAGCTCATGTATCAGGAACAGCGACTCGAAAAAATCCTAGAACTTTTAGAAGAGCGAAAACAACTATCGGCCAAAGAAATGGTCGACTACTTCAAGGTCTCAAAAGATACCATCCGTCGTGACTTCGCTCTCCTTAGCCAACGCCAGCTGGTTCGCAGGACACACGGTGGTCTCCTTCCCTTAAACAAAGAACCTGGCCCTTCTTATCTAGACCGCAGTCAAAAGGCCAACAAGGAAAAGACTGCCATGGCTCAAAAGGCCCTGCAATTGATCCAAGATGGACAAGTGATCTTTCTCGACGTTTCCACCTCGATGACCCTGCTTGCTGGCTTGCTTAATAAGGAAGTCACAGTCTATTCGCATTCCCTTGACAATGCCATCCAGCTCAGTAGCCATTCCCAGGTTGACTTTCATCTTTTAGGAGGGAAATTCTACCCTAAAAACCGCTTCTACTATGACGCGAATCAAGCACAAATACTGGACAATCTTCGCTTTGATCTCGCTTTTTTTGGAGCAAGTAGCTTAGCCAATGGCGAAGTCACCTTTGAAGATGCTGAAGACGTTACAGTCAAATCCCTCGTCTTTGAACGGGCTCGTACCAAGGTGCTGGTGGCAGAAAGCAGCAAGTTCTCCCAAAATGCCAACTACTATCTTGCTCGTCTCAAGCAATTTGATTATTGGATTACCGACCAAAAACCAAGCCCTGACATCCTTAAACAAGTCGGCAACGAAACCACTATTCTCTATTAGGAGGTAATCTTTATGTCTCACATTCGTCTCATCATCAGCGATATCGATGGCACCATCTTAAATGACCACCATCAGATTGACCCAGAGTTGGCAGCATTGATCCCAGATTTAAAGCGTGAAGAGATCCCTTTCGTGCTAGCCTCTGCTCGCTCCCCCAAAGGAATGGCACCCATTGCCAAAGAACTCGGTATAGAAGACTGCCCCATGGCCTGCTACAACGGGGCCTTGATTCAAAAAGGCGAGCAGGTTCTGTTTGAGCATCCCTTAGACAAGAATGAAGCTCGTCAGTTTATCGACTGGGCCAACCAACACTTCCCTCAAGTTTCGATCAACCTCTATAGCGGAAAAGACTGGATGACCGATCATCTCGACCAATGGAGCCGAGAGGAAGCCCGGATTACAGGGGAAAAACCTCTTATTCTTCCCCTATTGGATCCTTTGCTGGATATGACAAAGCCCCTCCACAAATTGCTCTTAATTGGAGATGCAGAAGAGATCCAAGCCCTCTATCGTGCTATTTCTGCCGATGACTTCCCTTCTACCGCCTTTTATCTCTCCAAAGCCAACTACCTAGAAGTTACTGCTAAGCACGTCTCTAAAGAGGATGCTCTGGTTGAACTCGCCAACCACTACCACTTGAGCTTAGAAGAAGTCCTCACCATGGGGGACAACTTCAATGACCTTCCTATGCTCAAAAAAGCAGGCATCGGTGTCGCTATGGGCAACGCTCCTCAAGAGGTGAAAGACGAAGCAGCAGTCGTGACAAAGGACAATAATGAAAACGGGGCTGGGCAAGCGGTTGAAACCTATGTGTTGATCTAGTCATCCGTTTAAAAAGGACGTCGAGTATAATACCCGACGTCCTTTTTGACGAATGTATAGCACTAAAACTACATCATTTTCATATAAATGCTATCCCAACAATGTCTGCAGAATTGGAACCACAATCACAAATAAGACTGTGCTGAGAGTGACCACATTCGTTGAAAACTCAACATCGCCTTTACCTTGATTGGCAAGGATAGGAAGAACTGCCAAGGCTGGTGTTGCTGATTGAATCATAAAGGTTCTAAATTCTGGTGCCACCATATTTGGAGAGAAGAACTTCAGAACCAAGAGCATGATGACCGGTGCAAGAATAAAACGACCAACCAGTGTGATAATGGTATCTTTATCAAAGCGAATCGTCTTAAGTCCTGCCTTAGCTAGGACGATACCGATATAGACAAGAGATAAGGGCGTTGTTAAACTACCAATATAAGTCAAGGTACTTTCCGCAAAACTTGGAACAGGAATACGTAACACCAAAAAGACGAGGGCTACGAGAAAACCTAATAAAGGAGCTGGGAAAAGCTTCTTCCAATTAAATTTTTGAGCCTGTTTTGAAGCCCCTTCTTTACTATCAGAAGTCATCAGATAGACACCTAATGTCCAAGTAGATACTGTATTTGTAATATAATAAACCAAGAAGTAAGGAAGGGCTTGATTTCCAAACAAAGCGATATTTAAAGGCAAACCAATAAATATGGTATTGGCATTAACAAAGGTATTAATCATGGTTCCTCGGCGTCCTGGGCGCACTTTAAAAACTTTCACTGCGATAAAGGCCGCTAGGTAACCAAGAATGAAGGCGATAAACGTATAGAGCAAACCGCCAGACAAGCTAATCAATTTATCTAAAGTTAAATATTTAAGAACAGAGGTAAAAATTGCAACAGGCATGGCCACGTTCATAATCAGTTTAGATAAGTCATTTCCGAAGCTCTCTTGAAACCAACCACGGACTTGCAAGAAATAACCAAGAATGATGATGACGATAATGGGCACAATACTCTGAATTGAAGTTAAAAAGATTTCCATAGTCTCCCTTTCTATCTAACAGGATATACAAGAAAAGGTGTACGAGGCATCCAGTCGCACTCGTACACCCCATTCCCATTTACTTATTTATATTCTGGGTACCATTTTAAATTACGAACTGCTTTAGCCATATCTGTTTCTTGAGCACGCGCAAGACCTTGTTCTTGCGCTTTTTTAGCAACTGCTTCTGCTACTTTGATAGACACATCAGCTACATACTTGAATGGAGGTAAGACTGGTGCTCCTGGTTCGCCTGGATTGACAATACCACTCAATGAATGTGCGGCAGCTCCAATCATTTCATCCGTCAACAGACTCGCTTCAGAAGCCAGCATACCAAGTCCAAGACCTGGATAAATCAGTGCGTTATTCGCTTGACCAATCACGTAGTCCACACCTTTATAGGAAACTGTACCAGCTGGAATTCCTGTTGCAACAAATGCTTTTCCGTCTGACCATTCGATCAAATCTTTGGCACTTGCTTCAGCTAGTTTGGTTGGGTTTGACAATGGGAAAATGATAGGATGTTCAGTGTTTTCACACATAGCTTCTACAATTTCTTTTGTGAAAGTATTTGGCTGAGTTGAAGTTCCCACAAGAATGGTTGGTTTAACCGTCTTCACTACTTCAAGAAGGTCCGTCAACTGATCTGCATTGGCAAAATCAGAACGTTTCTTAGCAAATGGTTTTTGTTGCGGCGTTAAGTCATCCATATCATCAAAAAGGAGACCTTGTTTGTCGACCATAAAGAAGCGTTTATAAGCTTCTTCTTCAGGCAGACCTTCACTAACCATTTCACGAAGGACACGAGAAGCAATCCCTGCACCAGCAGTCCCACCACCATAGCAGAGATAAACTTGATCCGTTAATTTTTCACCTGTAATATCCAATGCCCCAAAGATCCCACCAAGGGTTACAATACCAGTTCCTTGGATATCATCGTTAAAGGTTGGGATTTGTTTTCGATATTTTTCAAGGATGTTGGCAGCATTTAAGCGACCGAAATCTTCCCAGTGAAGGTAGAGTTTAGGGAAAAGACGTTCTGCAGTTTGGACAAATTGATCGATAAAATCATAGTAACGATCACCACGCACACGTTCGTGGCGATTTCCCAAGTAATTAGGATTGTTACGAAGTTCTTCACGATTGGTACCTGCGTCAATGACCAAAGGAAGTACCATTGAAGGATCAATTCCTGCAGCTCCAGTATAGACCATCAGTTTCCCAACAGAAATATCGACACCATTTGTACCCCAGTCACCAATACCGAGAATACCTTCTGCATCTGTCACAACAATAAGACGAATTTCACGATCACCCGCTGCATTTTTCAAAGTCGCTTCGATATTTTCAGGGTGATTGATGTCAAGATAGGCCGCATATTGTGGGTCTACAAAAAGATCGCTATAGCCTTCGATGGTATCGGCAATAGTTGGATCATAAACAATGGGATTAAACTCTTCCAAATGTTGAGCAAATAGGTAGTAAAATAGAGTACGATTTGTATTAAAAATTTCCATTAGGAACAAACGTTTTTCCAAATCATTAACCTTTGTTTGCATTTGCGCATAAGTTTGCGCTGCTTGTTCTTCAATGGTTTGAACGTAAGGTGGTAGGAGGCCAATGAGACCTAGTTGCTTACGTTCCTCTAAAGTAAAGGCAGTTCCTTTATTGAGGAAAGGGTTGTTTAAAATATCATGTGCAGTCATCATGTGACCTCCTTATTAGTTTAATTTATTATACCACTTATTTGCATTAAATGACACTTTGTTCTATATATGATACAATATGAATGAATCACTCAATGAAAGTTCAGGCGATACAACCGAAAATGATGCGATTTCAATAGATAACAAAATAATAGGTTTATCCATCACTTCCTAGATAGTCACGGTCATCTCTTAAAAAAGCCTGTTCCTTTCCACCTTTTAGAAGGTTATTCTCATCAAAAGATCCACTGTTTTCAGGTACTCTTTTTTCCACTTATGATGATCAATACCTATAAAAACCATAGATAATAAATCTAAAATATGTTTGTTATAAAATACTTTGTTTTGTTTAAGGTGTTATTTTTGTCATTTAAAACTTGTATTCTGGTTACATGAAAACAAAACATTATTTACAACGGTATATAGCGCAAAAGGTCAAATATTTGCGAAAAAAACAAAACATGAGTCAAGAGGAGCTATCGGAACGGGCAGATCTTGGATTAAAATACATCAATCAATTGGAAAATCAAAACGTGAATCTGACCATTCACAGTCTTGAAAAAGTGATTGCTGCTCTTGAGTTAACGCCTGAAGAATTCTTCAATTTTAATTCACTCGAAGTGTCTTCAGATTCTAACGACAGCCTTTCACTTAAGAGAGTAAATATGAAAATTAAGCAACTTCCAGTTGGAAAAAGGGAGAAGATCCTAACGATTTTTGAAGATCTTTTAGATAGCCTTTAATGGTCCTCTGACTCACCTCAGATTGTAACAAACAAAAAATCATATAGTCAAATTAGCTATCACGGATAATTTTTGCTTATCCATGTCTGTCTATTTAGAAGAGGGAGCCCAATGAATCTTAAGGACTTTTATTATTTTCTTGATCTTAGTCAACAGCAATCCTTTACTGGGGTTGCCCAAAAACACGGGATCAGTCAACCATCCGTTTCCTATGCCATTAAACGACTAGAAAAGGAATTTCACTGCCCATTAATCGCGCACGATCCTTCTCACCGTACTTTCAAATTAACGCCCCAAGGAGAAATCTTGCTACGACATATTCAAAAGGTCTTACCTGAGATTCAAGGGGCCAAAAAAGAGATCCTCCGAAGTCTTTCTCAATTCAATACGATTGGTTTTCCACCAATCATCATTGACTATCTTGTCCGAAAACAACCCGCCTTTATCAGTAATGTTGCAGCTCTTCAAAGTATCCATCCTGTTCAAGAAGGATCTGTCGAACTTTTAGAAATGCTTTCCAAAGGGGAACTAGATGCTAGTTTTTTAGGGAGTTTGGAACCGATTAAAGATCATCGCTTCCAGGTAAGAGAAATGGCCAAACGAGATCTCTTCTATATCCTTCATCACAACCATCCACTAGCCTCAAAAAAAGTATTACAATTTTCAGACGTCATCGATGAAGATTTTATCATTCCAGATGAGCACTTTGTTCATTTAAAAGCCTTTGAACAGTTGAATGAGCGCTATCACCATGAGGCTACGCCCTTCTTTCAGACGGATGATATTCAGCTTCTAAAACAACTCCTTCGTAAACAAGTGGGAATTAGCTTACTAGCAGATCTTGCACTAACAGATGATGAAGAAGAACTGATCGCGATTCCGATGGCAGAAAATGAACGGATTAGTTTTTACGTTTCACTAGTTGAACCGAAGGAAAGTAATCTCAAACCGGAGGTCATCCAATTCTTTGAAAAATTACTAAACTAGTCGTAGTCTTTATTCTTAGTGCTAATGCAGAAACATAAATAAAGTGACTAGCTAGTATTTTTTACGACTAAAAAATATAGTAGAAATGCCGATAAAATAAGGATTCCTGCAAATTTGTGGGAATCCTATTTTCTTTTGCGCACTTTGTATATTTAATTTATTTTATGTATATTTTTCTCTCTCGTGTTTTTATCAATAATTAGGGATATAAAAGCCAGCAAAACCCTTGATTATTATACCGTTGACAAGTTTTTCAAAAACCGGTATGATAGAAAAAAGTTTATTAAAAAGGGGACGTATTTTGAAAAAATATACTATTTCACGTAAACAAACTTTAACTTTAGCTTCCGTTGTTTTAGGAACTATCTTCACAGGAACGACTATTGCTTCAGCTGATGACGTTGCACCTGCAACAACCCAAGCTGCTCCTGCAGCTACTACAGTAGCAAAATCACCTATCACCACTGCAACAGAAGAAATCAACGCCAAAGCCAATACACCAGTTGTTCCTGCTGATAAAGCAAAAACTGGAGATATTATCGCTGTGGACGTTAAAAAAACTGGCCCATCTGCTAAAACAGACGGCGCAGACACAACCACTACTTCAACAGCAACCATCAAAACCACTAGCTTAGCCGCTCAAGACTTACCTGTTGGCACTTCAAAACCAGTCTCTTCTACCAAGACAGCTACATCAACCAAAGAGACAGCTGACTACACTGAGACAACAACCGAAACAGTCAATAAAACAACTGTAGTCGAAGTTACAAAAGAAGCCGATGTGGTCAATAAAAAAGAAGTTCAAGGAACATCCGACATCGTCTTTGTCATTGACAAATCAACTTCAATGGATTCTCACATCAGGGATACGATGAAGAATGTCGAGACCTTCGTTCGCAATCTATCGGCAAAAAATATTCAAGCTCGTTTAGGATTGGTTGAATACGAAAGAGCTAGTGAAGTTAAATACCATGATTTCAATGGATCTAAGTTCACAAGTGATCCAGAAAGTTTCATTTCTGCTTTGAAAACCATCAAAACTAAAGGCTACTATGAAAATGCTACTGTTCCATTGCATCATATTGCTACTTCAGGGGACTACAACTGGGGGGCTGGGGCAAACAACCATCGCTTTGCTTTCTTGATTACAGACGAGGACATTGATCTTACAAAGGATACACCAACCAAAGAAGCGACACTGAAGGCCCTTCAAGATGCTGGCATCTCTTTGACAGTGGTTGGTGAAACAGCTGAGAAAAAAGACTTTGATCCATTGGTCAATGGAACAAATGGTCTCTACTTAGATATCGACAAAAACTTTGCTGACTTGTTGAACGTTCAATTTGCCAACAAAGTCGTTGAAACTGTCCAAAAAGGTCGTGTCTTCAAAGTCCAAACAGACAAGTATGAGTTGATCTCAAAAACTCACCGCGTGGCGAAAGCAAAACCACAAACGCCTAGCATCCAAACACCTGCAACACCGACTCCTACTCCTCAGAAACCGGCTGTTGTCACTCCTGCGAAACCGACCGTTTTCACACCGGCTAAAGATGAGCCTGTCAAAACAGCAGTTTATATCGCACCAGCTGCTCTTCCTCAAAAAGAAGCAAGCCTTCCAAATACAGGAAGCAAGACCTCAATTGCTTTGACGACTCTAGGTCTTGGTCTTCTTAGCATGGGTGCTGCCTTTGGCCTCTCTCGTAAAACAAAGAAAGACTAACATGAAAAGCCTAATCCGTTGATTGGGCTTTTTATCACTCAAAATTTCCCCTTTGCTATTTTCATTAGAAAGCGGAAATCTTCAACTTCTACCAAGAGATTCTTGTCCCCCGCTATGATATAATGGGGACAGTACAAGGGAGGAAACCAATGTTACAAGAACTAGCCTTTACAGGCCAATGGAGACACTATCAAAAACGCGTTCTCGATAAGAGTGACGCTTTTATGGCGGATGGCCACCTGCATTTGGTAGCAGCTCCTGGCTCTGGAAAAACAACCCTGGGAATCGAATTTATCAGACGCTTTGGCCAGCCAACCCTGATCTTGGCTCCTACGGTCACCATTCGTCAGCAATGGGTGGACCGGATTATCCAAGCATTCTTGAGTGATGAAAGCCAAGCGGAGCAATTGATCTCTCAGGACCTCAAACATCCTAAGCTGATTACAGTGGCTACCTATCAGGCCCTACACAGCGCCGTGAACCAAGTCGTCGGTCAATCACAAGCTGAGGATACCGATGACCAGGCAGAGATTGAAACATTTGATTTCAAAGGCTTTGATATCTTCACTACTTTCAAAGCCATCTCACTCGGGACCCTTTGTTTAGATGAGTGTCACCACTTACGCAATGAATGGTGGAAGAGTTTGGAAGCCTTTCGTCAAGCCTTCCCTGACTTAAAGATGATCTCCCTTACCGCCACCCCTCCCTATGAAGGGGATCCTGCCCTTTGGGATCGCTATATCCGCATGTGTGGTGAGATCGATGAGGAAATTACGGTTCCCGAATTGGTCAAGGAAGATACCCTTTGTCCCCACCAAGACTATGTCTACTTTGCCTTTCCAACCAAGGAAGAGCAGGCTCAGTTGGACGCCTTTAGCCAACAAAAGAATGCTCTCTTACAACAATTGACTTCCGATCCCCTCTTTTGCCAACACCTGCAATCCTGTCAGGCCTTATCTGGTCAGATTAGTGATGATGAATTGCTCAATGAGCCCAAGTATCTCTCTGCTACCCTGATCTTTCTTCGAAGCAAGGGAATTGACTTTCCCAAACGTTTCCAGGACCTTTTAGGAGCCAAGAAACTACCTGCTTTCACCCTGGACTGGCTTGAAATTCTCCTGCAAGGTCTGCTCTTTCAGGTGCCTCACTGGTACAATCTACCTGAGGAATACGAGAAGCAACTGCTTCATGAATTAAAAGCAGCCAGCTTGATCGATCGAAAACAAGTCAAACTGGTCCGCAACAAAAAACAAGACCTCCTGCTGAACCAATCCCTCGGAAAACTTAATGCCGTCCGAGAGATTTTCAAGGCCGAATACCAGGCTCTTGGAAGCCAACTACGACAACTGGTATTAACAGACTATATTCGTCAAGATTTTGAAGTTCATCTAGGAGATCAGGGCGCCCAATTTACTCAATTGGGAGTGCTCTCTTATTTCGAATCTATTCGCAGGGAAAGCTTAGAGCAAGCAACTGCTCCTGCCATCGCTGTCTTGACCGGCAGTATCGTCATCATCCCGACGGTTGCTAAGTCAAGACTAGAAGAGCTTCTAGGTTCGGACAGACTGACATACCAAAGTGTCGGCCAATTATCCCCTGATGACTTTCTCAAGGTTCGCTTGGTTGGTTCTCAACATGATTTGGTGACAGCTGTGACCCAGCTCTTTCAAGAAGGGCTTATCCAAGTCGTCATTGGAACCAAGTCCCTTCTAGGAGAAGGCTGGGATGCTCCTTGCGTCAACTCTCTGATCCTAGCGAGCTTTGTCGGCAGTTTCATGCTCAGCAACCAAATGCGGGGTCGTGCCATCCGAGTGTGGCCTGAGGATCCAGACAAGACCAGTAACATCTGGCACCTGGTCTCCATCAATCTTTCCCTAAAGAAATGGTATGAAAAGTCCGATCTTGAAAAAGAAGAGATCGAAGCTATCACCGATCAACTGAAAGAATACAGCCCTGATTTGGAGCTCTTAGAAAGACGGATGAAGCAATTTTTAGGCCTTCATTACAAGGAGCCCTTCATCGAATCCGGTATCGAACGCCTAGCCTTTGACAATATTCGCTATACCAAAAAACAGTTACAAAAACTCAATGAAGAGACCTTAGAGC
>JAPJPE010000027.1:0-6259 GCA_030825825.1 Streptococcus sp.
TGGTCTGACGCGTCACCCCGATGGCATCTGCAAGATCCCCCTGGGTCATATCATGTTCGACCCGGGCCATTTTTAATTTGAGATTTTTCGCCACACGCTTTTCCTTTCTTGTTTTTATAGCTCTATTATACACTATATTTTCTATTTTGCAATATATATCTTACATTTTGTAAAAAATATTTTCGATAAATAAAAAAAGCCTGGTTTCCCAGACTTTCTCTTCTTATTTATAATTAGTCTTTAGACAAACTTCCGTCTTTTGTTTGGGTACGAGCATAGGCAATCAAAAGAAGAGAACCTGCAATAGCTACAACTAAAGCATTGACAGAACCTGCTACAACACCTTGTAGGAAGACCTTGTTGGCACTTTCTTTGTAGATCATCACATCCCCAATCGGAGCAATCAATCCCCAAATAAGCAAGTTGGCAATGACTTGCACAACGTTAAAGACGATCAATTCTTTCTTCGTCACTTCCCCTTTAAGTTCACCGATTTGCTTACGGAAGAGACCAACAAAGAGTCCAAACAAACCACTTGAAATGATCCAAGTCCACCATAGACCACCTGACATAGCATCCTTAATGGCATGACCAATTAAGCCCATTAAGAAACCAACAATTGGTCCAAAAACTACACTGAAGAGGGCCTGAAGGGCATATTGCAACTGAATACTCGTATTCGGTGCAGGTGCCGGAATTGGAATCATCGCAATGACCACAAAGAGGGCTGCTCCAACCCCAATGGCTACAACATCCTTAATTGAAAAAGCTTGTTTTTGTTTCATATTTTATCTCCTATTAATTTTCCATTTTTCTAATTTCGATATGCCAAGAAGCCCCAACTCCTACATTATAGGCCTTGGCAAAGGATCCCTGGTTGATGGCAAGACCAACACGGTAGAGGGAATTGATATAAAGGATTGGCTGTCCAATCCGCACATCAGCGAAAGACTTGCCATAGGTCACTTGGTTTTGGTAAACCAGCATGTCATTGTTATAGATGGTCACTTCAAAGCGTTCCCCAAATTCGGGTTCCAAATGATTAAACTCTTCCCGAGTAATCGAAGTCCACAGAGAACCAAAGCGCACATCGAGAATATCGACTGCTCCTTTAACTAAGTTCTCTTCAAAGATGGTCTCCACCACTGGAATTTCTACAATGTGTTCAACACTGAGTTCTGGACCCACTTCCTCAAAGCTGATATGGCCACTGGCTAACTTAGCTCCTGTATAGGCATAGACATCACGCCCATGGAAGGTATAAGAAAACTCTGTATTGGCCCGGCGGTTCTTCACCTCTGAAATCTCACGAATGGCAACAATCCCTACATGTTTCTTGATGAAAGAGAGGGTCCCATTATCTGGTGTGACAATATATTGATTCTTGGCCGTTTTGGCTACGACGCTCTTTCGTTTAGAGCCGACACCCGGATCGACGACCGAAACAAAGGTTGTCCCCTCAGGCCAGTAATCCACCGTCTGAAAAAGGCGGTAACTTCCCTCAAAGATATTATAAGGGGTAATGTCATGGGTCAAGTGGTGTATCTTGAGGGTTGGTGATTCCTCTAAGGCGACCCCGATCATAGCGGAGACAGCCCCATCCACCAGACCAAAGTCTGACTGAAGGACTAGTAAATTATTGTGCATATTTCTTCTCCATCATATCATTTTCTATCTAGCTTTTGATAGACCAATTGTCCAAGAAGATAACCTAGTAGAGATCCAAGAAGAAGGGTCAGTAAAAACCAGCTCACCGTTCCCATATTCGACGGTACCATAACGCGTTCAATATAATCCATCGACTTCCCACGGGCTAGTAAAGAAGCACGGTAACTAGCTGGTTGGATCCACATCATGAGAATGGGCCCTGTCGTCGTAAAGGAAAAGAGGAGGAAGGAAAGCGCATTGCCTAACTTCGACTGGTAGTGGCCACGAGCTGCGACCAATTCTGCCAAAAGCCCTCCAACAAGAGCAGGCAGAAAAGCTCCAGCTCCATGACGAGTGAAAAGGAAAAAAGCACCAATCACAAGAGCAACGACTAGAATGGCTCCTGTTCGTTGAATTTTCTCAACATAGACCTGATAGATTCCTCCACCAACCAGGGCAGAGAAGGCTGGAGCATAGAACATGTTGCCTTGATGATCAACCAGACTTCCAAGTAGGACACCTAAGCCAATGGCAAGAAAATACAAGCCTGCAAAGGCCGCAACCTGCTTAAACTGATGTTTCTGTATTATTTTCATGTATCTATCCCATCATTACCGGTGGCTAATTTTCTTGGATAGGAAATCGCCCATAAATTGGACCAGAACGATCAGAATGAGAATCAACAAGGTCGCTACAAAGATGACATCATTGTTAAACATGTTTTTCCCGTAGTTGATGGCTAAGGTTCCTAGTCCTCCTGCACCAACGGCACCCGCCATGGCGGTTTCCCCGATCAAGGAAATGATGGTCACGGTTGTCACACGGATCAAATCAGGAAGCCCTTCACGAAGGTAGACACCGACAATATCCCAGAAGGTTGCCCCACTGGCTTGTGCTGCTTCAATCACGCCTCCATCCAATTCTGACAAGACCACTTGGACTTGGCGAGCAAAGAATGGAAAGACAGCTAGGGACAATGGAACAAGGGCTGCTGTAGGTCCGATGGTATTTTTCAAGAGCAAGTAGGTCAATGGATTAATAAAGGCCAACAAGATAATGAAGGGAATGGCACGGAACAAAGAAGTAATCTTGTCTAAAATTTGGAAAACGATTCTATTTTCGATGACGCCACCTGGACGGGTCAAGACTAATAAAAGCCCTGTCACTAAACCTAAAAATCCACCAATAATGAAGGAAATAACGGTCATATAAAGGGTCAGGTAAATAGCGGTTCCCCAACCATACTGGCCAGACCACCCTAATTTATAGACATTTGGTAAATATGTTTGAATTAACTGGATCATGCTTTTCTCCCATCTTTCACAATAGTCACGGAAACTCCTGCATTTTCTAACTCAGCTTTGGCCGTTTCCAGATTTTGAGTTTCACCTGATAAGATGACCACCAACTCTCCAACAGGCGTGTTATCAAGGATCTCGATATTCCCAAATAAAATGTTGGCAGAGATTTGGTACTGCTTGTAAATATCATTGATGATCGCTGTATCTGTTACAGAACCTGCATACTTGAGATGCGCTAAAATCGAATCATCTGGCAAGTTCTTAACAATAGCTTGTTGGTTGATTTTCACCATGGCTTCATCGATTCCTGTTGCAACAGTGATAAAGTCTTGGGTCAAGCCATTTTTCGGATTGGAGAAGATATCTAAAACAGACCCTTCTTCAATCAGTTCGCCATTTTGCATGACAGCTACCCGGTTGGCAATATCTTTGACAATTTGCATCTCATGGGTGATCAAGACAATGGTTAAACCAAGTTTTTTGTTTAACTCTTGCAACAAAGCTAGAATTTGTTTGGTCGTCTTTGGATCCAAGGCTGAAGTTGACTCATCTGAGATCAAAATCTTTGGATCGTTGGCAAGGGCACGCGCAATCGCTACCCGTTGCTTTTGACCACCAGACAATTGTGCTGGGTAATTCTCTGCACGGTCAGCTAGACCAACCAATTCCAACAATTTCGCCACTTTCTCATTCTTTTGTTCTTTGTTTAATTTAGAATGTTTAAGAGCAAAGGCTACATTTTCTGCGACGGTCATTTGAGCCATCAAGTTGAAGTGTTGGAAAATCATTCCGATATCCCGACGTTTCTCCCGAAGGGCAGCCGGTTTTAAGGTCACCTGATCTTGATAAATCACATCACCATCCACAGTGATGGTTCCGGCGCTAGGCACTTGCAAGAGATTGATCACCCGAACCAAGGTCGATTTCCCCGCTCCGGAATACCCTACAATCCCATAGATATCGCCTTCATTAATATGAATGGTCACATCTTTGACGGCTTGGATCTGACGTTTCTTTTGCTGGAAGGTCACATCAATGTGGTCCAGCTGAATCATTGCTTTACTCATAACTTGCTATTAACTCCTTTATCAATTCAATATGGGTGTAATAATCGGCGATTTTCACATTTTCGTCGCCCCCATGATCACGGCTATTGGCATTACCAATTCCAAAGGCTGCCATCGGTACCTGCAAAGCCTCAAATACCGTATGCATGGGCCCTGTCCCCGCTGTTGTTGGAAGAACAGAGACTCCTTCTCTATAGAAATCTTTGGCCAACCGAATGACATTTAAAATCGATGGGGCACTCATATCACTTCGGTAACTCATTTCACCGAGAGTATAGACCAATTCGACCTGATCATAACCGTTCTTCTTCAATTGCTGCTTGATCTTTTCTAAGACATCCTTGGGATCCAGTCCAGGAACCAAGCGCACCTCCATCTTGGCACGCGCCTCTGCCGGAAGAATCGTTTTAACACCTTGTCCTTGGTAACCAGAGCCAAAACCTTCAATATTCAGGGCTGGTTCAAAATAGAAACGACGCAGGAATTCTTTTCGGTCTTCCTTCAAGATTGGAAGGGTTAGACCATAGGTTTCCGCTACATCTTCTGGTCCTTTGTTGGCATATTGCTCGATCAAAGCTAGCTCGCGTTCATTGGGTTCTTGGATCTGATCATAAATCCCATCCACCAAAATTCGACCTTCTTTGTCACGAAGACTGGCGATAGCATTTAACAAATACCAAGAAGCAGAGTCAACCACACCGCCATAGCTGGAATGGATATCCACTTCTGCACTCTTCACCACCATATCAAAGGTGACGATCCCTTTGCTACCACCGGAAATTTCCAACTGACCCTGATTATTTCGGGTACCTTGTTCCCACACTAAGAGGTCTGCCCCACGCAAGTGTTTCTTATGTTTGGCCAAGTATTTATCCAAGTCAGTCGATGCAGACTCCTCTGCCCCTTCGATAATAAAGGTGATATTGACTGGCAAATCGCCACTTTCACGAATGTATTTTCGAAGAGCTGTGAGACGAGCTGTGATATGCCCCTTGTCATCATCAACCCCTCGACCGTACATGGTTCCATAATGAACAGATAAGGTGAAGGGATCTCCCGTCCAAGGTTGATCTCCATCAGCTGGTACCGTATCATAGTGGTTATAAAAAATGATGGTTTTGGCTTCAGGATTTGGCGAGAAAAATTTGGCAATCACAAAAGGTGCTGTATAGCTATCATCCACTTCGACTTTGGCTCCTGCAGCTGTAAAAATTTCTCCCAAATAGTTGGCTACTTCCTTGAGACCAACTTGTTGGGCAAAGATGGATTTTTTTGAAATCAAGGTTCGCAACACTTCAAAATAATGTTGTGCGACCTCATCATTTTCAAATTTACGGATTTGTTCCGCTTCTGTTGCAAAAGGCATGCATTCCTCCTAATACACGATAAGAGGTAGAGAATTGCTTCTCCACCTCCTTCATACACTTGAGATCAAATCTTAGAAGACTGGTTGGTCCATTCCTTCTGAAGATTCTTCGATCACTTTCTTCACATTGTCTTTGTGATAGGCTTTGATGATTTCTTTGATTGCTTTTGCTTTATCAGATTTTTCCCAATCTTTCTTAGCAGCGATCACGTTGTACCATTGTTTTGAGTTGTTGTCTTTCTTTTCAACATAGATAGCTTTTTTGAAATCAACGCCTGCTTCACGAACGAAGGTATTGTTGATGACTGCAGCATCTACTGATGGAAGAGCAGATGGTGTTTGTGAAGCATCCAATTCAGAAATCTTCAAATCTTTTGGATTTTCTTTGATGTTTGACACGTTAGCCAATTGTCCATCCTTAGTATCCAATTTAATCAAACCAGCTGATTGCAAGACATACAAAGCACGGCTTTCATTTGTTGGGTCATTTGGTACAGCGATTGTTCCACCTTTAGGAATTTCTTTAATTGAAGTGTATTTGTTTTTACCGTTTTCTGTACCAGAGTAAAGACGGATTGGAGCGATGTACGTATCTGCTACTGCAACAAGGGCATTGTCGTTTTTAGAGTTCCAGTTATCAAGGAAGTTGTAGTGTTGGAAAGCATTGATATCCACGCTACCATCTTTTACAGCCACGTTTGGTTGTGAGTAATCTGTAAATTGGGTGAATTCCAATTTGATGCCTTTTCCTTTGAGGTTTTCTTCGACTGCATCCCAACGAGCTTTTTCAGTGTCGCTCAAAGTCATGACACCCACTTTAACTGTTGTTTCACCATCTTTGCTAGATGATTTTGAAGAACCACATGCTGCAAGAGCAA
>JAPJPE010000027.1:6359-13269 GCA_030825825.1 Streptococcus sp.
ACTTTCAAGTTGTCATAGCCTTGATCACGAATGATGGTATCTACAGAAATACGTTCGAAGATCTTGTAATCGGTACGACCATCCGCTAGATTGGCCATGATGGTTTGAATGGTTCCATCTGTGTATTGCAAGTCGGTTGGATTATCTGAATGTTTTTTATTGTAATCTTCTAATTGTTTAGCAGTAGATGTTCCTTGAACAACTTCTGTTTTCTTGCCACCAATGTCATCCAAAGATTTAATAGAAGAATCTTTTGGTACGACCAATACTAGTGGATTACGAGCATATGGATTTGGATAGAGGTATTTTTCTTCCCGCTCTTTTGAGTAGCTGATGTTGTTGGCACCGATTTGGAAACGGTCACTATCTAATCCAGCAAAGACTGAAGACCACTCTGTCTTGTTAAAGTTCACTTCGTATTTGTCTGAACCTTTAAAGATTTCACGCAATACTTCGATCTCATAACCAGTTAGCTTGCCGTCTTTTTCTTCATAAGAGAAGGGTTTGGTTGTTCCAACAGTCCCAACTTCAATGGTTTTCTTGCCACTGGCTGATTTGCCAGATGAACATGCTACTAAAGCACTGGTTGCAAGGACTGCAACTAATCCTAAAGCAGAATACTTAATCATTTTTTTTAGATTCATAGGATCTCCTTTTTGGTTTCAGGCACATAAAACGCCATTTTAAAAGTATTTTTTTATTTTACCAGAAAAGCATTCACTTGCCTAATATATATTTTTTATGGAGGTGATAGTTTTTCTTTATCACACTTATTTTTCTTTAAAATACCGCAATAAAGCTTGCGCATTTTCAACATAATAGGGAACCGACACCTGAAAGGCTGCATCATCGATGGTCATGTGATCATGATGGAGGTCTGGCGCATCCGGTTCTCCATTTGAACCGATAAAGGCAAAGACTCCAGGAATTCGCTCTTGGTAAAAGGCGAAGTCTTCTCCAGCTGTAGAAGGATTCGCTGGGATCACTTCAGCCAAACCTTGTGAAGCTTCCCAAACGACTTTGGTCAATTCCTCATCATTAAAGGTAACAGGCGGGGTCACTCCCCACTCAAAAGCCACATCCACTTCCAGGCTTTTTGCTATATGACGAATGATCGAAATGAAATGTTCCTTCAACTCTCTTTGCACACTCGGATTAAAGGAGCGAATCGTTCCTTCAAAATAGCCTGATTTTGGGAGTACATTCCAGGTTGAACCCACATTTAGATGAGTAATTGATAAAACAGCTGTTTCAAAGGGAGAAATGGTCCGTGAAATTAATAATTGTACATTCTGAACCATGGTTGTGACGGCTGTTACCGTATCAACTCCCAAATCCGGTCTCGCAGCATGGCTACTAACCCCTGTTACAGTGACCTTAAATTTCTCTACCCCTGCCATCATAGCTCCAGCATTCAAAGCAAGTTGTCCTGCTTTTAGCTGAGGCATATTATGAAATCCAATAATTCCTTGAACATCCTCCAACAGTCCTGTTGCTAGAACGTCAGAAGCACCTTCTGAAATTTCTTCTGCCGGTTGAAAGATCAAGCGTATTGTTCCTTCCAGCTGGTCTTCTTTTTCCTTGAGAAGAGCTGCTGCTCCTAGAAGACTGGTTTGATGAAAATCGTGACCACAAGCATGCATGACACCTGGATGTTGACTTTGGTAGGGCAGATTTGTTTGTTCCAAAATTGGAAGGGCATCGATATCTGCACGTAGCGCCACCACTGGTTTACCAGATCCAATTTCTGCAATCAGACCAGTTTTTAATCCACTCTCTAAAATACGAATCCCCAACTCTTCCAAACGTTCCCTTAGAAAGGCGGTTGTCTGGTATTCTTGACCAGACAATTCAGGGTGTTGGTGGATATAGTGGCGAATCTCTGCTAACTCTTCATAAGAAAAAGACACGAGCCTTCATCTCCTTTCAAACTTAAAATTATTTTATCACTAATAGGTGTTTCCGTCTAATTCTTGTTTCTTGGGTTTTGATATAGTTTCAAACTATAGACAAAAAACACTCCTAGATTTCTGTCCTAGGAGTGTCTTCTTCATGATTAAGAAAGATTTCCCTCGAATTTTTCCATAAAGCTATCACTATTATAGGCTTTTTCCACTTCCCATTTGCCATCTTTCTTAACAAAGGTCAACTGGTAGTCGTATCGATCCGGCGTCGTCAAGGGGCGATCCGCAAGAGAAGCCATCATTTCCTCTCTATAGGCTTTGTTTTGAGCCTGATTGGCCTCAATGATACTCGAATAATCTTTCCGATGTTCTTGATAGAAGGTCTGCATGTGGTTTAAAATCGTCTTTTCCATGCTGACAGTCTCAGGATTTAGACTAATGACCACCTTGTCCGGGAGATATTGTTTAACCTTATAGGTTAATTTAGCGCGCTTTGCATTTTCCTTTTCATAAGCATCGATAAACTGGGTCACTTCTTCTTCTGGGAATTGGTAATCGTGTAGTTTACGAGTAAAATCAGCCGCAAATTTCGCACGGAAATCACTGGCTTCCTTTTTCAAATCAGTTCCCAAAACAAAAGCATCATCCTTTTTGACCTTTCGTTGGCCACTAAAGTAAACTTGATTGATGTATTCATCAGCTAGAAGGGTAGAATCTTCCACCTTGTCCTCATACTGAGAAGAATCCACCGCAAATTTTAGAGGCTTCGTTTTTTTATCAGAGCTATAGGTTTTTCGTTCATACTGCACTTCGTATTTTTTGCCTTTTTCGACTGGGAAGACAATATAGCCGGTTAATTTTTTATCCTGGGCCAACTGATCACTCTTGAGCAATTGGAAGGCTTCCGTTTGGTCATAAATTCCTGACTGCAATTTGACCTTGTTATTCTCCGCATCGTAAATGGTGATATCTGAATCTGACACGTTAATAGATTCTTTAGCAACATTCTTAAATTCTAATTGAAGGGCCAAATAAGTGCCGTCTTCTGAGTCATTGAGGACAGGCGGTTTGATGTATTGCCCTCCTTTTAGGCTCAGCTCTACTTGACCGTCAGATGCTGAATTTTTCGCCGCTTTTTCCGTCTTTGATTGCTGCGAATTTGTCTTTTGAGCAGTGGTGCCACAAGCTACTAGACTCAATGTCGCCACAGCAAATAGGGTCCATTTAAAAATCTTTTTCATCCTTATCTCCTTAAAAAAGTTTTGTTCTATTTTAACATCTTTTTCTATCTATGTATACGCTATATAGTGATAACTCTTCCCTATCATAAAAAGGCCAAGACCTTCGTCTCAACCTTTTAACTAAAATATGATAGGTCTTGATTTTACAAGATGCCTTTTTCTTTTTGAATCATGAAATCCTTGAGGGAAATCAAGAGAACTGCAAGGAGGATCATGGCCATCCCAATAAAATCAATGGCAAAGAAATGTTCATCCATAATGATAAAAGAAAAGAAAACTGCTGAAATAGGTTCCATAGCTGCAAGAAGACTTCCTTTAACTGCACCGATCAGACTCGTTCCTTTCAAAAAGATCGTATAGGCAAATATGGTCCCAATCACCACCAAGCCAACTAAGCCCATCAGATTATCCATGCTATATTGGCCATGAAAGAGTCTTCTTCCTGTGAAGGGAATCATCAAAAGTCCTGGAATCAGCATACCGATACCAATCACCAACATACTGCCCCATTTTTGAATTAATTGAATAGGCAGAATAATGTAGAGGGCATAGGCAAAGGCAGAAACCAGTCCCCAAGCTAGCCCTTTAGGAGTGATTGCCAATTGATTGAGTTGACCATGGGTTGCAATGAGAAAGGTCCCTGCGATCGCTAAGACCATCGAAAAGATTTCAGATACTGTCGGAGCTACTCGGTCCTTAACACAAGAATAGGCCAAAACTACAATGGGACAGAGATATTGAAAAACAGTTGCCGTACCTGCATTAGTCGCATCAATCGCTTCTAGATAAGTCAATTGGGTCATTAACAACCCTAAAAAAGCAAATAAGAGCAAGGGAAGGTAGGACGAGCGGTCTCTTAGAAAGGCCTTTACTTTTTTCTGGTCTGCTAGATAAGCAAGAAGCAGTAGTACAGCCCCTGAAAACACTAAACGAATCGTTGTCAAACCAATTGCTGTAAATCCATGAGCCAGCAGGTACTGGCCACAGGCTCCTGACAAGCCCCAAGCGATCCCAGCAATCAAGGTCATGAGTGTTCCTTTCATCGTCTTTGACATAGTCCCCTCCTAAATCTGTTCCTTACTTTTATTGTATCATAAAAGGCCGAAACGAAACGTTTCAGCCTCATATATTTCATATAAATTTATTCGCTTATTCAGGTTGAACCAAGATCTTGATTTGAGATTTATCCTGTGTTAATTCAATAAATCCTTCTTCAACGATATTTTCCAATTTAATTTTCTTGGTAACCAATTTTTCAGCAGAGAAGTAGCCTTGTTCCATCAATTCCAACACTTTAGGGAAGATATGACGGTAGGCAATAATTCCTTTGAGAGATTTTTCTTGGATAGCGAATTCATTTGGATTGATGCTGGCTTCACGTTCCCAGATAGATACGACCATACATTCCCCAGCTTTATGAACCGCTGCCAAGGCTTGACCTAAAACAACTGGAACTCCAGTCACTTCATAAGAAACATCTGCTCCACCACCTGTTAAACGATGGATGGCTTCGACGATTGTTTCTCCTTCTTCTGGGCGAACAACGATTGCTCCCAATTCTTCCGCTTTCGCTTGGCGTTCAGGAGATAATTCAACCGCGTAGATTTTTGATGCTCCTGCTGCACGAAGGGCTTCAACAATCAAAAGACCGATTGGACCCAAGCCAAAGATAACGGCTGTATCCCCAGTTTTCAATGCAGATTGACGAACGGCATAAACAGCCACAGCTGCAGGTTCTGTAAGCGCAGCTTGCTCGTAGCTCAAGCTATCTGGAATCACATGCACAAGATCACCATCAAGCACACAATACTTCGCAAAACCACCATCTGCTGCTAAACCAACAAAGTTCAAGTTTGGATCAAGGTTATAATCACCAATCAAATTGTGCTCTGCAAGAATTGGTTCGATAGTGACACGATCCCCAACTTTGACACGAGTCACATCACTTCCGACTTCTACAATTTCACCAGAGAATTCATGTCCCAAAGTAACCGGTGCTTTTTGACCAGAATACACATGTTCTTCAGTTGGGATGAAGATCGGTCCATCCAAATATTCATGCAAGTCCGTCCCACAGATCCCTGTGAACTTAACTGCCACTTTTACTTGATGTGGTTGTACTTCAGGTACTTCCACTTCTTCGATACGAACGTCTTTTGCTGCATGCCAGCGAGCTGCTTTCATAGTAGCCATAGGATGATCTCCTTTATATTTCCATGATTTGCATTTTCCTTTTCAGGAAACTCAACAAATCTATTGTAAGCCTTTTCACAAACTTTGTCAAGAAGAAACTGAAGATAAAAAAGAGCCGCCCTTCGACTGCTCCTTCTTACTTCTTCTTGATTCGTGAATTCTCTATTCTCCAGCCTACCATCCAACCAAGGACAAGGAGATAATTTTCAAGCGCACCAATCCCATTGACTAGCAGATGATAGTGAAAATAATTGAAGAGATGATTGGTCCCAATCCCAAGCCCACCGATAATCAAGGCCAATAAAACCGTACGAAGATAAAACCAATCATATTTGAGATTGACAGCAATGAGAATCACAAGAACTGCCACATTCCAAATCCCAATCTCACGCTGCCAACCGACAGAAATACCGTATCCCGAATGACTTCCCATATAGGATGGAAAAAATAGTTGGAAGATAATCGCTCCAGACATAGCGATAATGACTAGGATAAATAAAACTCTTAAAAATTTGTTCATGTGACTCCTCCTAATGCTAGTTGATATGTAATGGTCTTTCCTATTCTAACACAATTTTATGGATAGTAAAAACCAACCTCTCGGCTGGTTCTTTTTCTATCAATCTTCTTTCAACTTCGCCAATTCTTGAGCAAGTAACTTGAGGGCTACTTGTGGGTTAGCTTGGCCTTTGGTTGCTTTCATGAGGAAGCCTGTGAAGGCCTTGTCCGCATTCCGTTTCCCTGACTTGAAGTCGGCTACGGCTGCTTCATTGTCTGCGAAGACTTGGTGGATGATTGGAATCAAGACTTCAGGGTCTGAAATCTGTACCAATCCGGCTTTTTCGACGTATTCACGCGCACCGCCACCGTTTTTCGCCAAGTGAACGAAGACTTTCTTGGCAATCTTAGAAGAAATGGTTCCATCTTCGATAATGGAAATCATTTCGACCAAGTTTTCTGGTGTCAATTGGATTTCTTCCAGTGTTTTGCCTTCTGCATTCATGAATTGCGCCACTTCACCTTGGAGCCAGTTAGACACTTGCTTGGCATCTCCACCAAGGGCTACGGCTGCTTCAAAGAAGTCAGAAGTGACTTTCGTCGCTGTCAATTGGTTGGCATCATAGTCAGACAAGCCAAGCTCTGCCACATAGCGAGCACGGCGGTCTTTTGGAAACTCTGGCAACTCCGTACGCATTTCTTCGATCCACTCATCTGAGATTTCAAACAAGGGAAGGTCTGGTTCTGGGAAGTAACGGTAATCCGCTGCCCCTTCTTTGACACGCATAAGAATCGTGCTCTTGTTGGCCTCATCATAACGGCGTGTTTCTTGACGAATGACACCACCTGAACGCAAAATTTTTGCTTGACGCTCCACTTCGTATTCAAGTCCTTTACGCACGTTTGAGAAAGAGTTCAAGTTCTTCAACTCCGTCTTGGTACCAAATTCCTCTTGACCGTATGGGCGAAGAGAAATGTTGGCATCGACCCGCATCGATCCTTCTTCCATCTTGACGTCAGAAATACCTGTGTATTGGATGACTTCTTTCAAAGCTGTCAAATAGGCGTAGGCTT
>JAPJPE010000028.1 GCA_030825825.1 Streptococcus sp.
TCGACAATCCAAAAACAATTGAGAGGCTAGGACTTTTGTCCCAGCCTCTTTTGTACTAGATAAACAGAAAAACGGATGCTGTCTAAAAATCTTGCATTTTTTTGCAATTTAGGTTACAATGAAGACTATAAAAAACGCGTAATCCCTAGGGTCTTTCCCTCAGGGAATTTTGTGTGTTTTGACCTATTTTCGGTGGAAAGAAGCTTTGCTTCTACCGCAGGAAAAAGTATGAATAACATTGGAGGTAATAATGATTCGATCCTTAATTTCCGAGATCAAAGAATTCAAGAAGCCCTCGATTTTGGCTTCCTTGTTCATGGTCTTTGAAGTCATGTTTGAGATTTCGATTCCCTTTGTCATGGCGAGTCTTTTGGACCAAGGTGTTCAACAAAGAAACATGAACAATATTTTGTTTTACGGTGGGCTCATGCTGATCTGTGCCTTTCTCTCCCTCTTTTGTGGGATGCAGTCTGCCCGTTATGGCGCTTATGCATCGGCTGGTTTTGCTAAAAACCTTCGTCGGGCCATTTTCAAAAAGGTTCAAACCTTCTCATTTGAGAATATTGATCAGTTCTCATCAGGTGGGTTAGTCACTCGGATGATGACGGACGTAACCAATGTGCAAAATGCCTATCAAATGGTGATCCGGATCTGTGTAAGGGCACCGCTCAATTTGATCTTTGCCATTGTGGCTTGTTTCTTGATCAATCCGGAAATGGCCATGATCTTTGTCTATGTGACCATCTTTTTGGCAGCTGTCTTAAGCATCATCATGAAGATTGTTTATCCTCTCTTCACAGAAGTATTTGAAGCTTATGACAATCTCAACAACAGCATTCAAGAAAACATCACCAATATGCGGGTGGTGAAGTCCTACGTTAAGGAAGCAGATGAGACCGTTAAATTCAAGAAGGCTTCGCGTTTGATTTATAACATGTTTATGAAGGCTATCCGTGTCGTTGTCTTGAGTAGCCCAGCTATGATGCTTTCCATGTATGCTTCTTTCCTTTTGATTTCTTGGATTGGAGCTCATCTGATCGTTGGTGGTCAACTCTCCACTGGGAATTTGACCTCTATGTTTAGCTACACCATGACCATTCTCATGTCGCTCATGATGTTTATGATGATCTTTGTCATGTTGTCGATTTCCATGGCCTCTGTTGAGCGGATCAATGAAGTCTTAACGACCAAAACGACGATTGACTCTCCAGAAAACGGGATCAAAAAAGTCGCTGATGGATCCATCAACTTTGAGGATGTGACATTTGCCTATACTGATGAAAATGGCGACAAGACCCATGTCTTACAAGGGATTAATCTTTCCATTCGTTCAGGGGAAGTGATTGGTATTTTGGGAGGAACAGGATCAGGGAAATCAAGCTTGGTTCAGTTGATTCCTCGTCTCTATGATGTCGAGTCTGGTCGTGTGACAGTAGCAGGCCACGATGTCAAAGAATACGATCTTGATTCCCTTCGTAAGCAAGTGGCCATGGTTCTTCAGACCAATGTCCTTTTCTCTGGTACGATTAAAGAAAATATGCGCTGGGGAAATAAGGATGCGACAGATGAAGAGATCATCGCAGCTTGTAAGATTGCCCAAGCCGATGAATTTATTCAAGATTTCAAAGAGGGTTATGACACCATGATTGAGCGTGGGGGATCCAACGTCTCTGGTGGCCAACGCCAGCGTCTCTGTATCGCGCGTGCCCTTCTTATGAATCCGAAGATCTTGATCTTGGATGATTCGACTTCGGCAGTCGATACCAAGACAGATAGTTTGATCCGTCAAGGATTGGCAACCAGCTTGAAAGATACGACCAAAATCATCATTGGTCAACGGATTTCCTCTATTCAAGATGCAGATCGTATTATTGTGATGAATGATGGCCAAATCGATGCGATCGGTCGTCACGAGGAATTGCTTGCGACCAATGCCATCTACCAAGAAGTATATGAAATGCAAACACAAGGGAAAGGAGAAGCAGATGAAAACTAAGAAAAAAGCAAATCTAGGCTCTATCCTTCGCCTGCTCGACTTCCTTTGGAAAAACTACAAGGTATCCTTGATTGTTTCCTTTATCTTAATCATTCTATCGTCACTTGCGACGGTCAATGTGACAGCTTCGATTCAGTCCTTGGTCGATGTCTATGTGGAGCCCATGCTGACAAGCAATAGCCATGATTTTGGACCGCTCTTGTCCTTCTTAACACGAGTTGGTTTGATCTGTTTGATCGGGGTACTTGCTAATTATGGCTTTACCTTGATTATGGCGACTGTTTCACAAGACTCACTTAGAAGTCTTCGAAATCAGTTGTTTGCTCGCATGCAAAAACTGCCGGTACGTTACTTTGATACCCACCAACACGGGGACATCATGTCTATCTATACCAATGATATTGATGCCCTTCGCCAAGCGATTGAACAATCCATTCCTCAACTTCTATCCTCAGCGATTACCATCCTTGGGGTAACGATTACCATGCTGACGGTTAGTCCGCTCTTGTTCTTGATTGTTCTTTTCATGGTCATCGTCATGGTCTTTATCATCAGGGATGTCTCTGGCAAGTCAGGTCGTTACTTCGGGGCCCAACAAAAGAATTTGGGGATTGAGAACGGCTTTATTGAAGAAATGATGTCTGGTCAAAAAGTGGTCAAGGCCTTTGTGCATGAAAGAGAAAGCATTGAGGATTTTGATCGGATCAATGACCAACTCTTTGAATCTTCTTACCAAGCCAATCGCTATGCCAATGTCCTCATGCCAATTCTTGGGAACTTGGGAAATGTTTCCTTTGTTCTAACAGCCTTGATCGGGGGACTCTTTGCGCTAAACGGCGTCGGTGGTTTAACCATTGGTGGTCTCATGGCCTTTCTGCAATTGAACCGTTCCTTCACAGGTCCCATTGCTCAGGTCTCTCAACAATTGAACTTTGTCCTCATGGCCTTGGCTGGTGGAGATCGTGTCTTTGATCTTTTAGACGAAGAAGAAGAAGTCGACCAAGGAAAAGTGACGCTGGTCAATTATGAACTGGTCGATGGAGAAATGGTCGAAACTGATCAGAAAACCAACAAATGGGCTTGGAAACACCCACGTCCAAACGGAGATTACCAGCTTGTGAAGATGGTCGGAAATGTGGTCTTTGATGATGTTGATTTCTCTTATGATGGGAAGAAACAAATCCTTCATGGCATCAACTTGTACGCGGATAAGGGGCAAAAAGTGGCCTTTGTCGGAGCGACTGGTGCGGGAAAGACAACCATTACCAACTTGATCAACCGATTCTATGATATCCAATCCGGAATGATTACTTATGATGGGATCGATATTAAATTGATTGAGAAAGATTCTCTGCGTCGTTCCCTTGGAATCGTTCTTCAAGATACCCACTTATTTACTGGTACGATTGCAGAAAACATCGCTTATGGCCGTGCTGATGCAACACGGGAAGAAATCCTTGAAGCAGCTCGGATTGCCAATGTGGATTCCTTTGTTAAGCACTTGGATCAGGGCTATGAAACGGTCTTGACGGATGATGGTGCTGGCCTTTCAAACGGTCAACGACAATTGATCGCCATTGCCCGTGCAGCCCTTGCCAATGCGCCAGTCTTGATTCTGGACGAAGCGACGTCTTCGATCGACTCACGGACAGAGAAGATGGTGCAAGAAGGGATGGACCGCTTGATGGAAGGTCGGACTGTCTTTGTCATTGCCCACCGTCTATCGACAATTGTCAATTCCGATGTCATCATGGTGATGGACCATGGACGCATCATCGAGCGAGGCGACCATGCTTCCTTGATGGCAGAAAAAGGAACCTATCACCGTTTGTACACCGGTGGACTTGAAATTGATTAAACCAAAAAAGCTTGAGCGTTGGCTCAGGCTTTTTGCTTATTTTTCAAGCAATTCTTGGATTAAGTCTTCCATAGCAGCTGGTTCTGTTTTGGAGGAGAAGCGTTGGGCGACTTGGCCTTGTCGGTCGATGACAAATTTTGCGAAGTTCCATTCGATGCGTTTGCCCAGTGGTCCAGTTGCTTGGCTTTTGAGCCAGTCATAAAGAGGAAGGGCTTCTTTGCCATTGACCTTGGCTTTGGCGAATCGTGGAAAGGTGGTCTGGTAGTTGAGGCTACAGAAGCTATTGATTTCTTCTGCAGTTCCTGGAGCTTGCCCCATGAATTGGTTACAAGGGATGTCTAGGATTTCAAGCCCCTTATCTTGGTAGCGCTGGTAAAGATCTTGCAGTCCTTGGTATTGCGGGGTTAGGCCACAGCCTGTTGCTGTATTGACCACGATGAGGACCTTACCTTGGTAGTGGGAAAGAGAAATTTCTTCCCCTTGTTGGTTTTCTAAAGAAAAATCATAAATGCTGGTCATCGGGATCATCCTTTCTGTTTCTTTAGCTTTTATTGTAGCACAAATGTCCTAAAATTGGGGCAAGAGGAGCATGACTTCTTGCTTTAGTCCCTCCTGCGAAAATGATATAATAAGAAGATAATAAGCTCTCAAGAAAGTGCCCAAAGGAGAACGGATCGGATGAAATTACTCTATACGGATGTTCGGACCCCCTTGACCCAGGTCCTGACGCAAGAGGCCGTAAGGTTAGTAGAAGAGGGCAAGCGTGTGTTTTACATTGCACCTAACTCTCTTTCCTTTGAAAAAGAAGCCAAGGTCTTGTCCTATTTAGAAGGTCAGGCTTCTTTTGCCATTACCGTCACGCGCTTTGCCCAAATGGCCCGTTATTTCATCCTGAATCAGGTTTTTGAGGAGCAACCCTTGGATGACATCGGTCTCGGCATGCTATTTTTTAAAGCTCTGTCCCAGATGAAGGAGCAGGATCTCAAAGTTTACGGGGCCCTGCGCAAGGATCCTCAGTTTATCCAGCAATTGGTCCAGCTCTATCATGAATTGCAGACGGCCCAGATGGATTTTACCGATTTGGAGTTGCTCGAGGAAGCTGAAAAAAGAGAGGACCTCTTGGCGATTTTTGAAGCGGTCTCTGAGATGCTGGTACAGCACAAGTATGAATCCCAGTCCAAGATGGCCTTTTTCCTCAATCAGGTCGAAGAAGGGCAGCTGGAAGAGCAATTACAGAATGTGGCGATCGTCGTCGATGGCTTCACGCGTTTTTCTGCAGAAGAAGAGGCATTGATTGGTCTCCTTCACCGAAAAGGAGTAGAGATTGTCATCGGGGTCTATGCCAGTGAAAAAGCTTATCGGGCAAGCTTTAGAGAGGGAAATCTTTACCAAGCCAGTGTTGACTTTCTCCTCCAGCTGGCAAAGACTTTTGAGGTACAGCCTCAGTATTGTGGGCAAGCGATCGAAGACTCTTTTAGTCGCATTACCCGCATGTTAGAAGCGCGCTATGATTTTTCACAAGTGGAAAATGAGCTCAAAGAGGACGATCGAACAGCGGTCCAACTCTGGCAAACCAATACACAAAAAGAAGAGTTGGAATATGTCGCTAAATCCATCCGTCAGCGTCTTCATGATGGGGCACGCTATCGGGATATTCGGGTCTTGCTAGGCGATGTGGAAGCTTATCAACTGCAACTCAAGACCATTTTTGACCAGTATCAGATTCCCTTTTACTTGGGACGAAGTGAGGCCATGGTCCACCATCCCTTGATTCAGGTCATTGAATCGCTAGGGCGGATCAAGCAGTTCAATTACCAGACAGAAGATGTCATCAATCTGTTGAAAACGGGTCTGTATAGTGATCTGACGCAAGAAGAAGTCGATGCTTTTGAGCAATACCTTCGTTTTGCGGAAGTAAAGGGCGCTACAAAATTTCATAAGCCTTTTACTAGCAATCGTCAGGGGAAGTTTAATTTGGAAGAGCTCAATACTCTCCGGGAACGCGTCGTAGAACCTTTAGCTCCTTTCTTTTCACAGCGCAAACAAAAGGTGACCCATCTCTTAACCGCCTTTACAGAGTTTCTGCAAGAGGCCCAGCTTTCTCAGAATCTACAAGCTTTGATCAAGGATCTAGCCTTGAAAGAGCAGGAGCGCTATGATCAGGTCTGGAAGGCCTTTCTCCATGTCTTAGAGGAGTTGAACGTGGTTTTTGAGGACCAAGAGCTGACTGTAGATGACTTTCTAGCTCTCCTCTTATCGGGGATGCAATTGTCTCAATACCGGACAGTTCCTGCTACGGTCGATGTGGTGACGGTTCAGTCCTATGACTTGATTGAACCCTTGACAGCGCCGTATGTCTACGCGATCGGGCTGACTCAGGAGCGTTTTCCAAAGATTGCTCAGAATACCTCTCTGCTCAGTGAAGAAGAGCGCCAGCAACTGAATGAGGCCACCCAAGAAGGAGCAGAGCTCCAGGTGGTGACCAGCGAAAATCTCAAGAAGAATCGCTTTGTGGCAGTTTCGCTCCTCAATGCGGCGACCAACCAACTGGTCCTATCGGCTCCTAGCTTGGTCAATGAAATGGAAGATAGTGTCTCTCCTTACCTTGTCGAATTGACCAAGGAACCTATTGCCATCGAGTGGACGACCAAACAAGCCCAAGCTTCGAGTGATGATATCGGGACCTACCGGGCCCTCTTAGCGCGCGTGATCGAACTCCATCAAAAAGAAATTACGAGTGAGTTGTCTCCTGAAGAAGCCAGCTTTTGGGGTGTGGCGGTACGGGTCTTGCGCAAGAAATTAGCCGCTGAAGGCATCCAGATTCCTCAAATTTCAACGGAATTAAAGAGCCGTCAGCTTCAGTCGGATACGCTTCAAGCGCTCTATCCAGAAGGCAAAGCCTTGACCTTATCTGCTTCTGCCTTGAATGAATACTACAAGCACCAGTATGCTTTTTATCTGCGCTATGTCTTGGGCTTACAAGAGGATGAGACGATCCGGCCAGACGCCCGCAGTCATGGGAATTTCTTGCATCGGATCTTTGAAAGGGTCTTAAAAGATAGCTCCGATCAAGCTTTTGATCAGCGCTTAAGCGAGGCGATTCGAGAAACCAGCCAAGAAGCAGAGTTCCAGCAATTGTATGGAGAAAATGGAGAGACCGAGTTTATTCGCAACTTGCTTCTTGATACCGCTAAAACAACGGGCCGTGTCCTCGCCCAGCAAAATGGCATCGAGACCATTGGTGAGGAGACCCTCTTTGGTGGAAGCACCCACACCTCTTATCCATTGTCCGATGGCAGGCTCTTACAGTTACGAGGCAAGGTGGATCGCATTGATCAGTTAAGTGATCGGGGAGCTCTTGGCGTTGTGGATTACAAGTCCAGTCTGACGCAGTTCCACTATGACAAGTTCTTTAATGGACTGAATTCTCAATTGCCGACCTATCTCTCTGCGATTCAGGATTTGAAGGAGTACCAAGAGGAGCAGGGGATTTTCGGAGCCATGTATTTGGAAATGGGAGATCCTGTAGTGGATCTGAAAAAGACCAAGACAGTAGAGGATGCCATCAACCAAACCATGAAAAGTCAACAGTACAAGGGGCTCTTTATGGCAGAACAGGCGCCTTATCTGGGCGAGGCCTATGATAAGAACAAGGCCATGATGCTGAGTAAGGAAGAACTAGACTTGCTACTCTTGTACAATGCTTATCTTTATAAAACAGCAGCAGAAGGGATCCACAAGGGGCAATTTGCCATCAATCCCTATAGTGAAAATGGGCGCAATATCGCACCATATGTGGAGCAGTTTAAATCCATTACAGGATTTGAAGCCGATCGTCACCTAGGTCAGGCACGGTTCTTGACCAAACTGGACCAAAAAGGAATACGCGGTGAAAAGGTGAAAGCCGCTTGGATCGAGAAGATGAAGGAGGTCTTGAACAAATGATCAAACAAGCATTTTTGACAAGAGAAGAAATCAAGGCCCTTCAGGACCAAGAAGCAGCTTCTACCAAAGAGCAAAAGCGGACACCAGAACAGATCGATGCCATCTATAGTTCGGGGACCAATATCCTGGTGTCAGCCTCTGCTGGATCAGGAAAGACCTTTGTCATGGTGCAGCGGATACTGGATCAGATACAGCGTGGCATTTCGATTAAGGAGCTCTTTATTTCGACCTTTACGGTCAAGGCAGCAGGTGAGCTCAAGGAGCGTTTGGAAAGTGAACTTGGAAAAGCCCTGCAAGCGAGCGATGATCCAGAGCTCAAGCAACACCTGGCCCGTCAAATTACAGATGTCGCCACCAGCGATATCGGAACCATGGACTCCTTTACCCAAAAGGTCCTAACGCGCTATGGCTATTTGCTTGGGTTGGCGCCTCAGTTTCGGATTTTACAAAACGCTAGTGAGCAACGCCTCTTACAAAATGAAGTCTTTCAAGCTGTTTTTGATCGCTATTACCAGGGAGAAAACCAAGAAGCCTTTGTGCATATGGTCAAGAATTTCACCGGCCAGCGCAAAAATTTGACCTTGTTTAAAGAACAGGTCTACCAGATCTATGACTTTCTTCAGTCGACCAGTGATCCGGAGAAATGGCTGGAAGAGCATTTTCTAAAAGGCTATGAGGAGACCGATTTTGACCAGGTTGAAGGCGATCTGATGGAGAGCATCCAGCAGGCCCTTTATGAGGCAGAAAGCTTTTTTGCCTTTCATTTGTCCAATGAGGGCCAAGCATTTGGCAAGGCCAAATATTTGGAAGCTGTAGAAGAGGTGCTCGATCAGATTGGAAGCCTGACAGGGCGCGTTAATAAAAAGCAACTAACCTCTGTCCTAAAGGCGGTCGTGGCGATTAGTCGGGCTTCAAATGGGGGATCCTTGACCAACAGAGCCCGTAAGGAAGAGTTAAAAGACTTAGTCACGGCTTATAATCAGGATAAAACCATACATATCAACCGCCTCAGAGACTTGGAAAATCAGCTCTATCAGCTGGAATTTCAACAAGCTTTCCACCAAGAAGAAGGCCCCATGCTCTCCTTGCTACGGGACTTTATCAGAGACTTTTCTCGCGCTTACTTGGAGCGAAAAATCCAAGAAAAAGCTTATGAATTTGGGGATATCAGTCATTTTGCGATTCAAATTTTAGAGCAATTCCCAGAGGTGAGACAAGCCTATCAAGAAAGATATCATGAGGTCATGGTCGATGAGTACCAGGATACCAACCACACCCAAGAGCGGATGTTAGATTTGCTGTCAAATGGCCACAATCGCTTCATGGTGGGGGATATCAAACAATCCATTTACCGCTTCCGTCAGGCAGATCCACAGATTTTCAATGATAAATTTAAAGCCTATCAAGAAGAAGGGGCGAAAGGGCGGTTGATCCTTCTCAAGGAAAATTTCCGGAGTCATGTGGAGGTATTAGACGCGACCAATGATGTCTTTCGCCATTTGATGGACGAAGAGGTAGGAGAGATTGACTACAATCAAACCCACTATCTAGTTGCAGGAAGCGACAAGCAGCGGATGGCCTTGCCACAACATCGGGCTGAATTTTTGCTCTATGATGGTAGCCAAGACCAGGAAGAAAAGGACGAAGACGAGGAAGCAACCCTTGGACTTGAGACGGTTTCTAGGGGAGAAATTCTTCTAGTGATCAAAGAAATTTTACGCCTCCATCGGGTAGAAAAAGTACCCTTTAAAGAGATCACACTCTTGACCGCGACTCGAACGCGAAATGACGCCATTCTGGAAGCCTTTGACCAGTACCATATCCCGATTGTGGCAGATAGCGGACAGGCGCATTATCTTGAGTCGCTGGAAGTGATGGTCATGTTGGATACCTTGCGGACCATCAACAACCCCTTGCATGATTATCCCTTAGTGGCCCTCATGAAATCCCCCATGTTTGACTTTGATGAAGATGAGCTGGCACGGATTTCCTTACAGACGCTTCCAGAGCAAAAGCAAGTGGCCTTCTACCACAAGGTCCAGTTAGCCCTTGAAAAGACTGCAGAGCAGGCACGGTTGATTGATGCCAAGCTCTCAGCTAAAATCGAGAATTTCCTCAAAGTTTTATCTACTTGGAGAGCTGCTGCCAAGACCTCTTCGCTCTATGATTTGCTGTGGAAAATCTATGAGGATCGCTATTACTATGACTATGTCGGCGCACTTCCAAATGGGGCCCAGCGCCAGGCCAACCTCTATGCCTTGACGCTTCGGGCCAATGATTATGAAAAAGCCAGCTTTAAGGGTTTGTCGCGCTTCATTGCCATGATCGACAAGGTGATCGAAAATGAACACGATTTGGCCAGCGTCCCTCTTGCGGCTCCAAAAGATGCCGTCCAGCTCATGACCGTCCATAAGAGTAAGGGGCTGGAATTCAAGTATGTCTTTATCCTCAATATGGACAAGGCCTTTAACCGCAAGGATCAATCGGGACCGATTATCCTCAGTCGTCAAAAAGGGATTGGCTTTAAATATGTTGCGAACCTGCCGGTTGAGACAGAGAATCCAGCTGCTCCAGAATCCATTCGCCTGCAGATCGAAACGCCTTGCTACCAACGGAACGTGGAAGAAACAAAATTGGCCACAATTTCGGAGCAGATGCGTCTTCTTTATGTCGCTATGACACGGGCCGAGCTCAAGCTCTATCTGGTCGGAAAAGGCCGGGAGGACAAACTGCGTGATACCGATTGGGGGACCAGTCGCAATGGCAAGCTAGATCCAGAGAAGCGAAAAGAATGGACCTCTTATCAGGACTGGCTCTTTGCTATTCAAGATGTATTTACCAAGAATACCCTGGCCTATGACACGCGTTTTGTGACAGACGAAGACCTGACACCAGACCAGCTGGAGCCCATAGAGAAGGAGAAGAATTCCCGCCTGGATCAGCTCAAGGATATCCGTCAGTCAGAGGATATTCGTCGGGCCTTGGATATCTTGGAAAATGTTGATCGGCTCAATCAGCTCTATGCTCCGGCCATTCATTTACCAAGTGTCCGTACTCCAAGTCAGATCAAGAAATTCTACGAGCCAGTCATGGATGCCAATGGCGTCCAGATCATGGATGCAAAGACTGTGACGCCTGACTTTGAGCTTCCAACTTTTGGTCAAGAAAAAGCTGTGACAGGAGCCCAAGTCGGTAGTGCTGTCCATGAACTCATGCAGCGCGTGCCTCTTGAAGAAGAAATCACGCTAGAGACGCTGCATCAAGCCTTGGAGCAAGTTCAAGCGGAGCCAGCGGTCAAAGCCCGCATCAAGCTAGAGGCCATCCTTGCTTTCTATGAGACACCTTTGGGGACCTTGCTTCAAAAAGAAGCCTCTCGAGTCCGGCGCGAAGCTCCCTTTGCCATGCTGAAGAAAGATCCAGCTAGTGGAGAGGACTTTGTCGTGCGGGGGATCCTGGATGGTTACTTGGTGCTAGAAGACCGGATCCTACTCTTTGATTATAAGACGGATCACTACAAGGTTCCTAGCCAATTGGTCGAACGCTACCGGGATCAGCTCGATCTCTATGCAGAAGCTCTTCGTCGTTCTTATGGCAAAGAGCAAGTAGAAAAATACCTCGTGCTTCTAGGTGGCCCCCATCTAGAAGTGGTGAAAGTGGAGTAAATCATGGCAATTGCACAGAAAAACATCGAACGGATCCAAAGAATGGAAGGTTATTTGAATGACTATGCCAAGACTTTGGAAGAAACCAAAAAAGCAGTGGATCAGCTAAGAGAGCATCAAGAAAGCTATATCCAACTGCGCGATTATTATAGTAGTCAGGCCTATTTTGATGATTTGGACTTGTCCAATCAAGCTGACTTTCCAGCAGATCTACCATGTGGTGTCTTGTCCGAAGATGCCGTCTATGATTTATTAGACGAGCATTTTCAGATGGGAGTCGAACTCTTGGAGATCGCAACGAAGATGATCAAAGAACGGTGAATTCATTCTTTATATTTTATCTTTCCTTAGGTGACGGCGGACGCTAGCGAACTTCTACGAAGTTCCATAGCTAATTATTGAGCCCCTTCGTTCTTGAAATTCTTAGCTCAGGCTAAAACAGTTCCCCGAACTGTTTTACTCTCAATAATTCCGAGTACCTGAAACAGCTCCTGTTTCAGGTACTTTTGTCACTGCGGAAAGAAAAATATGTAAATGATGACATAGAGAATTGTGGGATTACTTGACTAATTCATTGGATATTTCGACTGACTTATTAAAATGTAAAAGCAACTAACAGATACAAAAAAAGCTCCGGTTTCCCGGAGCTTTTTGAATGATTAGTGTGAGACACGGCGACGTGCTGCTTTTTTGCGGTTTTCTTCGATGAAAGCTGCTTTTTGTTCTTCTGGTTCGATTACTTTTTTCTTGAATGTGTAAACTGCACCTGCGACAGCAGCAACTGTACCAGCAACACCAGTAACAAAACCTTTACCAAATCCTTTAGCCATGAGAATTTCTCCTTTTCTGAACTTTAAATATTTATGTTATAATATATGGTAACGAAAAAACGTGAATTTTGCAAGGAAAAACGATGAAAACCAAGATAATTGTGATTGTGGGACCGACTGCTGTTGGAAAAACAGCTCTTGCGATCGATTTGGCGCAAGCCCTCAATGGTGAAATTATCAGTGGCGATAGTCAACAAGTCTATCGCAAGCTGGATATTGGAACAGCCAAGGCGACACCAGAAGAGCAAGCTGCAGCTCCCCATCATTTGATCAATGTGCGGGAGGTGACCGAGTCTTACTCAGCTTTTGATTTTGTAAGAGAAGCCAAGACTGCGATTGAAGAGATCACAGCCCGAGGTAAGCTTCCTATCATTGCAGGTGGGACGGGCCTTTACATACAAAGTCTGCTCGAAGGTTATCATCTGGGTGGTGAAGTTCCTCATGAAGAGATTCTGGCCTATCGCGCTCAATTGGACTTGTTGTCGGACGAAGACTTGTACCAAAGAGTGGCGGAGCAAGGACTTTTGATTCCTCAACTCAATCGACGTCGGGCCATGCGGGCTCTTGAAATTGCGCATTTTGGGCAGGACCTCGCAAACGAAGAGACCGATTATGAACCCTATCTCATCTGTCTAGATGATGAACGGTCCTTGATCTATGATCGCATCAATCGCCGAGTAGATCGCATGCTAGAGGAGGGCTTGCTGGATGAAGCTCGGTGGCTCTATGATGACCATCCGGAAGTTCAGGCAGCTAAAGGCATTGGTTACAAGGAATTCTTTCCTTACTTTAAGGGAGAACAGAGCCTTGAGGAAGCCAGTGAGATCCTCAAGCGCAATACGCGTCGTTTTGCCAAACGGCAGCTGACCTGGTTTCGAAATCGGATGGAAGTAAAATTTTACGCCATTTCTGCCCCCCACTTCAAGGAGCAGGTTCTTGCAGATGTAAAGG
>JAPJPE010000029.1 GCA_030825825.1 Streptococcus sp.
TGTTACTATATATTAAAAAAATGGGAGGTTTTGTAAATGAACAAAACGAAAAAATGGTTTGGCTTGGGGGTAACATTGCTTTCAGCAAGTATACTAGTAGCCTGTGGAAATTCTAGTAGTAAGTCTGATGATACTTCAAAAGAAGCTAAAACAGAGAAAAAGGCATCTACGGAGAAGAGTAGTGAAAAGAAATCAACCTATGCAATTGGTGATAAGATTGTTTTTGATAAACAAGCTGAGTACACTATTACAAATGTTGAATGGACTGATGAACGGAATGATTTTGATAAAACAAATCCCGATAAAGTATTAAAAGTGACCTATAATGTGAAAAATCTATCAGATAGTGATCTAGCAGTTGGGGTTGACATTGATCTATTTGTTGGTGGAAATAAAATGGAGACTTATCCTAATACAAATACAATGGGGTCAATTTCACCGGGTCGATCAATGGAAGGTGCTGTACAACATTTTGGTGTAAAAGGGGATGGCAAATTAGAACTGGAAATAAAACCATTTGCTGCATTTAATGAAAAACCTGCGATTGTTGCTTTTGATGCACCGTAAAAAAAGTTGAGAGTAAAACTCTCAACTTTTTTTAATCAAATTCATATTTTTGGAGAATCGTAGTGAGGATAAAGACTCCTGTAAAGATAGCCATCAATGCCAGATAAACTGGGAAAGTAGTGGCTGTAAGGAGTGAAATCTCGACCAAGTTTTTCAATACGACCGCAGATGCGTAGAATCCTACAACAGAGAAGAGGATGAGGAGGGCGCGCCAAATATTTAGTGGAAGGCAAGCACGGATGACGGATAGGAAACCGATGGATCCAAGTAAGTAATAGGATACAGTAGACATATCGGCTGCAGACCAACCATGGCTTGCTCCCCAAAGGCGAATAAACAAGACGCTAAAGACGACCATCAAGGCGCTTGGTAAGGCTAACAGAAGGGAACGTCTCAAGAAGTGTTTTTCAACCGGTTTGATATTACGTTCAAAGGTCAAAACAAATGGTGGGAATCCTTCGACGAATTGGTCAATCAGGGTGATTTGAATAGGGATGAAAGGGAAAATCAGCAAATAGTTGACGTTAAAGAAGAGAGCACTGGCAATACAGATGATAGCCAAGAGGAAGGAATAGATCGTTTTGATAAAGAAGATTGGAGCGATTCGTCCAATGTTATTCACCACACGACGGCCTTCAAAAAGAATTTCTGGAACGTCATTAAAGTCAGAGTTCAAAAGAACAATATTGGCAATTTGACGGGTTGCTGGATCTCCCTCTGCCATCACGATGGAGCAGTCTGCCTCGCGAAGAGCAAGGATATCATTGACCCCATCTCCTGTCATAGCAGTTGTCCGACCAGCTGCTTTCAAGGTTTGGATGAGCAGTTTTTTCTGGTGAGGAGACACGCGCCCAAAGATAGCTGTTTCTTCTGCTTGATCCACTAATTGGTCATCAGAAATTTTTGAACAATCGATGTAGTTCTCATAATTTTTGAAGCCAGCTTGTTGAGCGATATAAGAGACTGTCACAGGGTTGTCACCGGAGATGATTTTGAGATCCACTCCTTGAGAGCGCAAATACTCAAGAGTATCTGAAGCCCCTTCACGAATGGGGTCTGTAATCTCAATAACTGCAATCCCTTCAAGATTTTCAGGCAGTTTCAATTCCTGCATGCTGATCAGTTCTGAACTGTGAGCCAAGACGAGCACGCGCGATCCACGAGCTTGTGCTTCGACGACAGCAGCTGGATTTTCTTTAAGGAGCATTTCAGGAGCACCGAGAAAGACAGTTCCAAGGTTAGATAGGTGCATGGCTCCCCATTTCCGATCACTTGAGAAAGGAATAATGTTTTCCGCAGTATAAGCATGCTCCAACTCCCCATAAGCCTTGCGAATAGCTTGAGCAGTAGGATTGGTGTCCTCGCTATATTGCATGTAAGCAGAGAGAATGACCTGGATCGTCTGTTCCGAAAAATGATCCGATAAGCTATGGAGAGCTTCGACTGTCATCTTCCCTTGAGTGATGGTACCGGTCTTATCTAGACACAAGGTATCCACACGCGCCAGGGTTTCTACTGAGTACATTTCTTGGACAAGAACCTTGCGCATACCGAGCTTAATAACCGCTGTCAAAAGAGACGTAACCGTCAGTAGGGCAATTCCTTTTGGCAACATTCCCAAGAGAGCTGTGGAAGAATTCACGACAGAATCTTTGATTGGCAGCATCTTGATCAACAGTGCTTCAAAGAAGAGGGCAAGGCCAAATGGGATGATAATTTTACCAGTGAAGCTTGAAATTTTCGCTAAGTTATAAAGAATACGCGAATTGATAGGCTTCAAGGTTTTAGCTTCCATCATCAGTTTGTTGGCATAGTTGTTTGCTCCAACTCGCTTGACACGGGCATAGACTTGACCACTGGCAATATAACTACCAGAAAGCAGTTCATCGCCAACTTCTTTTAAGACCAGGTCACTCTCACCAGTTAGCATAGCTTCATTGGCTTCAGCGATACCAGACATGACTTCGGCATCACTAGGGATCTGCTCACCCGAAGATAAAAGCATTAAATCACCTAGAACAAGCTTTTCTGGTGGAATCGCATCTTTTTCCCCGTCACGAATGACAGTCACTAGCTCACGACTCATGAGATTGAGTTTATCAATCATCCGCTTGGCGCGCATCTCGGTCATGATCCCTGTGATGGCATTGAAGCAAATGACTGCGAAAAAGATCATATTGCTCCAGGCCTGTACAGCAGCCAAGGCTACGGCAATCACAAAGTTTAAGGTATTAAACAAGGTGAAGACGTTGCGCTTAATGATTTGCCAGGTACTGGTACTTGTATTCGTTGTAAAATCATTGGTTTGTCCGCGATCCATTTTCTTGCGGACTTCACTGAGGGATAACCCCTTTAAATCAATAGTTTCCATAGACAATATGATATCATTTTTTTGTGAAAAAGACTATCTAGAATCGGTCCGTTGAGACATTTTTTATCTAAAAAAAGTTTGCGGTCAAAATCAGGATACGGTATAATAAGAAAGAACGTTTTACATGATGGAATATCTTGTAGAGATTAATGAAATGGATTTGAGGAACAACTATGTTTTATACCTATTTACGGGGCCTTGTTGCCTTTATTCTTTGGGTTTTAAATGGCAATGCCCATTACCATCATAAGGACAATATTCCAGATCGGGAAGAGAACTACATATTGGTATCGCCTCACCGGACCTGGTGGGATCCAGTCTATATGGCCTTTGCGACCAAGCCAAAGCAGTTTATCTTTATGGCGAAAAAAGAACTCTTCACCAATCGTATTTTTGGCTGGTGGATTCGTATGTGTGGGGCTTTTCCGATCGACCGTGAAAATCCGGGCGCAGAAGCCATTAAGTATCCTGTCAATATGCTGAAAAAGAGCAACCGTTCCTTGATTATGTTTCCAAGTGGAAGCCGTCATTCTCAAGACGTCAAAGGCGGTGTTGCCATCATTGCCAAAATGGCTAAGGTCCGTATCATGCCAGTGACATATACTGGTCCAAGAGACTTGAAAGGGTTGGCAACGGGTGAACGCATTGATATGAACTTTGGACATCCCATTGATATTTCGGATATTAAAAAGATGAATGACGAAGGAGTGGCAGAAGTTGCCCGCCGTATCCAAGAGGAGTTTGACCGCTTGGATGCGGAAGCACAAGCGATCAACACCCCAACAAAACCTTTTATCTTGATTCGTTTGTTAAAAATCCTTTTGATTCCCCTTGTCTTAGTCGTGGGCATCTTGACCTTGCTCTTTAGTTACCTAGCAAGCTTTGTATGGGATCCAGACAAACATCGGAAAAACAAGTAAAAAAACTGAGAGTTTTTCTCAGTTTTTTTTATTTTTACGAATAATAAAAGTGAGAGGAGGTTTCTTATGGAGGATATCATCGAAAAAATCAAAGAATATAAGCTCTTTTTAGCTCTTACTGCTATCGGACTCTTACTTGGAGGGTATTTTCTTTTTCATCGACCTCAGTCAAGTGCATCCACCATACCGGATCTTTATCAGTCTTCTAGTTCAACTTCGAGCAAAGAAAAGGTGCAGACCGCTAGTTCCAAAGAAGAAAAGACGGCGACTTCTGTGTCTGATGCACCTGAGATCATTACGGTCGATGTCAAAGGAGCCGTCAAACAACCAGGTGTCTATGAGTTGCGCTCCAATAGCAGAGTCCATGATGCTATTTATAAGGCAGGCGGGATGACAGCAGATGCCAATAGCCAATCGGTCAACTTGGCGCAAAAACTCACCGATGAAGCAGTGATCTATGTTGCTAAAGAAGGAGAGGATGTTCCAGTACTTGGAAGTTCAGAAAGTCCTGCAACTTCGTCAGCGCCAGCAGAAAAAACAGGCAAGGTCCATTTAAATCGAGCGACTGAGTCAGATCTCCAGACAGTATCAGGCATTGGCCAGAAACGTGCCCAGGACATTATCGCCTATCGCGAGGCAAATGGGCCTTTTCGATCTGTGGATGATCTGAAGAATGTTTCAGGAATCGGAGAGAAAACACTGGAGAAACTAAGAGATGCTTTCACGGTGGATTAAAGACCTTCCTTTTTCGCTTGTCCATCTCGCCTTTGTACTCCTATGGCTGTATTTTAGTACCTATCAACCATCTTGGCTTTCGATCAGCGGTCTAGTAGTAGTGGGAATTTTAGCGGTTCATCACTATAAAGGGGAGCGCTCAAGTTTGCTAGGGCTTGCTTTAGCAACCCTTTGTTTTGCAGCCTTCTTTGTCTTTCAGCGAATACAGGATCATCCAGTACAAGCAGAAAGTCAGCTGCCACCCCACTTACGTCTGATTCCAGATACCATCAAGATCAATGGGGACGCCCTGTCTTTTCGTGCTAAAAATCAGGGAAGGATCTACCAAGTCTTCTACACTTTAAAATCAGAAAAAGAAAAACAGCAGTGGCAAAGTCAAACTCATTTGTTGGAGTTGACGTATAAAGGTGCTATAGAAGAGCCAGAAGGGCAGCGAAATTTTAGAGGATTTGACTATCGGTCTTATTTGGAAACACAGGGGATTCACTATCAAATAAAAATTGAAGCGATCCAATCCGCACTTCCTAGACAGACTTGGAATGTTTTCGATTGCCTATCTCAATGGAGGCGCCAAGCCATTGTTTGGAGCAAGGAGCACTTTCCGCAACCGATGAACCAGTATATGACCGGCCTTCTTTTTGGCTATTTAGATACGGATTTTGAAGAGATGGATCAGCTTTACACGAGTTTGGGAATCATCCATTTATTCGCCTTATCTGGGATGCAGGTCGGCTTTTTCATTAATGGGATCCGGAAAGCTCTCTTACGTCTAGGAATCTTGCAAGAGACAGTCGATATCTGGATGGTTCCAATTTCTTTGGTCTATGCTGGCTTGACAGGTTTTTCAGTTTCAGTGGTTCGTAGTCTCTTGCAGAAGATCCTCTCTCAAAAGGGGATCCGAGGGATGGAGAATATGGCGATGACCTTGATGATCTTAATGGTGCTCATGCCCAAGTTTCTTCTGACAGCTGGAGGGGTCTTGAGTTGTGCCTACGCCTTTATTTTGACCTTGGTAGATACCAGTTCTTATTCAGGACTTAAAAAGCTACTAGTGGAAAGTTTCTGGATTAGCCTGGGAATTTTGCCCCTTTTGACCTATTACTTTAGTGTCTTTCAACCGTGGTCACTCCCTTTAACCTTCCTCTTTTCTTTCTTATTTGACCTTGTCCTTCTTCCAGGTTTAACGGTGCTATTTATCTTATCGATTCTAAAGCCCCTTACAATTTTTAACAGTTTCTTTCTTCTCATAGAGGAGTGTATTCGTTGGATTTCAAAGCTCACGTCGCTACCTTTGGTATTTGGTCAGCCGACGGGATTAGCTCTGATCGTCCTCTTACTTCTTTTAGGGACCTTATATGATCTTCGAAAGCAAAAAAAACTTCGTTTTCTGTTCATCGGTATGATTCTACTCATCTTTTGTTGGACCAAGCATCCTTTAGAAAATGAGATCACCATGGTGGATATCGGTCAAGGAGACAGTATCTTTTTACGCGATTGGAAAGGAAGGACCATTTTGATTGATGTCGGAGGACGCGTCACTTTTAAAAGTGGAGACAAGTGGCAAGAGCGCAGTCAATCTGCCAATGCGGATAAAACCTTGATTCCCTATCTCAAGAGTCGAGGTGTTGGAAAACTCGATGCTTTGGTCTTGACCCATACAGATCAGGACCATATGGGCGATATGCTAGAGGTTGCAAGACAAATCCCGGTTAAAAAAGTGTATGTCAGTCCAGGCAGTCTAACTAGTTCCAAATTTCAAGAGAAATTGAAACAGCTTCATAGTCCAGTTAAAGTAGTCCAGAGAGGGGATCAACTTCCTATTTTTGATCATCATCTCGAAGTCTTATCTCCTGATGAAGTGGGGGATGGCAAAAATAATGATTCGATTGTCCTCTATGGGCAGTTTTATCAGAAACGGTTTTTGTTTACAGGTGATCTGGAAGAAGCTGGGGAGAAAAAACTATTGAAAAACGATCCCCAATTACAAGTGGATGTCTTGAAAGTAGGCCACCACGGATCGAAAGGTTCCTCTAGTGATGTATTTTTGGATCAGCTACATCCTCAATTGGCCTTAATCTCCGTTGGAAAGAAAAATCGCTACCAGCATCCTCATAAAGAATTGCTTGATCGTATAGAGGAACGATCCATTTCTTACCTTCGTACCGATGAAAGAGGAGCGATTCGCTTGATTGGGTGGGATCATTGGATGGTAGAAACAGTCCGCTAGAGATGAGGAGAGGTTTGCTTTCTATGCTGAAAATTGCTATTATAGAAGGTGAAATCAATGTAAAGGTAGAATCGTATGAACGCATTTAAGCAATTTTGGATACAGTATGCAGATTTTTCAAGTAAGACCAGTCGAGCCCATTTTTGGCTAGCTTTTTTCTGGAATTTCCTGATTTCTTTGCCTCTTTGGGTTTTTTACATCGTGACTTCTTTATCCCATCAAAATGCTCAAGAAATACTCAATTTTTCAACTGTTCATTCTAAAACAGGTCTATGGGCACTCGCTTTCTTAGCATTCTTTTACTTCCTCATTTTGGTACCCAGTCAAGCCATTTGTGTGCGTCGCTTGCGGGATGCTGGGATCCATTGGTCTTGGATCTTTTTGAACCTTGGTCCGGTTTTACTCTATTTATTGTCAGGGCTAGATATTTTCCTATTTCTTTGGGTGATTACAGTTATTTCTCTCCTGATTCTCATGATGCTTCCAGGAAAAAACACCTTCCCACAACCAGTAGAAATTCCTATGGGAGTAACCTCTGAATCACAGGTCACAGCGACAGAAGGAAGCTTTGGAGGCAACTCGTTTGAGCAAATTCCTAATTTTGTAGCAGCTCCAGATTTGTCCGACGAAAAACCACCATTGGAACAAAAAATGGCTGCCGAACACGAAATCCACTAAACGGATAAAGATAAGAGAGTTTCATGCAAGCAATTACCGACACTAAACATCTGACGGTTCAAACTCTGCCTTCTATTCTTGTCTTGACAGGCGAGGATGTAGGTCAATTTGAATGGTTAAAAAAAGACATTTTAAAAAAAATAGGCTATGATCCCTCAGATTTGAATTATTCTTATTTTGATATGAAGGAAGCCTCCTATGCTGAGGTAGAGCTGGATTTGGTCAGTCTTCCCTTTTTCGCTGATGAAAAAATTGTGATTTTGGATCACTTATTGGATCTGACTACTGCCAAAAAACGCTATTTAACAGATGAAGATCTGAAGCAATTTGAAAACTACCTGGAAAATCCTTCTGAATCGACCCATTTGCTGATCTTTGCAGAAGGGAAATTAGATAGTAAGCGTCGCTTGGTCAAACTCCTAAAACGGGATGCCCAAATCATTGAAGCGGCGACTCCTAAAGAGCAAGAGGTAAAGCGCTATTTTGCAAGCCAAGCCCAAGAATTGGGCTTACACTTTGTGGGCGATTCCTTGGACCAGTTGCTCTTAAAATCTGGCTATGATTTTGGAGAGTTACAGAAGAATCTCGCTCTATTGCAGGCTTATAAAGAAGATGGTCAGATTACCCTCCAAGATATCGAGGAGGTTGTTCCAAAGTCCTTGCAAGATAATATTTTTGATCTGACACAGATGATTCTCAAACGCCAAATCGATCAAGTCCGAAATTTGGTTAAGGATCTTCGCTTACAAGGAGAAGATGAAATAAAATTGATCGCTATTTTGTTGGGGCAATTCCGAATGTTTTCTCAAGTAAAAATATTTTCAGAAGAAGGTCAATCCGAAAGCCAAATCGTAGCGAGCTTGTCGGAGTTGTCAGGACGCAAGGTCAATCCATATCAGGTGAAGTTTGCCTTACGGGATAGCCGCAAGCTTTCCCTGTCCTTTTTGAAACAGGCCATGATGACCTTCATCGAGACGGATTATGCAATTAAAAGTGGAATGTATGATAAAGACTACTTATTTGATGTGGCACTTTTAAAAGTGGCAAATAGCGTCTAAACATGAATGAAATTGCAAGCAGATTAGTTGAATAATTTAGCTGTTTGCGTTATTATCAAGTCAGTAATAAAGAAAAGAGGACCATAAAATGGCTATCATTTTACCAGAATTACCATATGCTTATGATGCATTGGAACCTTATATCGATGAAGAAACCATGCATTTGCACCATGATAAACACCATCAAACATATGTAAACAATGTGAATGCAGCTCTTGAAAAACATCCTGAAATTGGAGAAGACCTTGAAAGCTTGTTAGCTAATGTTGAATCCATTCCAGCTGACATTCGCCAAGCTGTGATCAACAATGGTGGTGGTCATTTGAACCACGCTCTTTTCTGGGAATTGATGACTCCAGAACAAACAGCTCCTTCAGCAGAACTTGCTGCAGCTATTGATGCCACATTTGGTTCATTTGAAGACTTCAAAGCAGCCTTCACAGCAGCAGCAACGACACGTTTTGGTTCTGGCTGGGCATGGTTGGTTGTCAACAAAGAAGGTAAACTTGAAGTCACTTCAACAGCAAACCAAGATACACCGATCTCTGAAGGAAAAACACCAATCCTTGGTTTGGATGTTTGGGAACATGCCTACTACGTAAAATACCGTAATGTACGTCCTGACTACATCAAAGCTTTCTTCTCAGTGATCAACTGGAATAAAGTTAATGACTTGTTTGCAGCAGCAAAATAATAAAATAAAGGAATCTATAAGAGCGACAATTGGCTCTTATAGATTTTTTTGTTTGTATCCGGAAAATCGGAGTATAATTTCTTGCGTTTGGACAGGAAAATGATACACTAGTAGGAGTGTGTCTTACTTATCAGAAGCCCAGTTTGAAGGGCCTAGACAAGGAAAAGATGACCGTTAAAATGAAAACTGAAACATTCAGGGAGAAATGAAATGACTAGTATTACCATTACCAAAGGAGCAGTTGAGACGCCTATCTATTTACGGATGTTGAATCGTCATGGCTTGATTGCAGGAGCAACAGGGACAGGGAAAACAGTTACCCTCAAGGTCCTCACAGAAAAATTAAGCAAAGAGGGCATTCCGGTCTTTCTAGCTGATATCAAGGGAGATTTATCTGGTTTAGCCAAAGCGGGGCAATGGACTCCAAAACTGGAAGAACGTTACAAACTGCTTGGTCTCACAGATCCGTTTGAGCCGCAAGCCTTCCCTGTTCGATTGTGGGATGTCTTTGGCCAAGCTGGTCATCCTGTTCGTGCGACTGTCGAAGGAATGGGGTCATTGCTTCTTTCTCGTCTGCTTGATTTGAATGAAACTCAATCAGGAATTCTTGCAATTGTCTTTAAAGTGGCTCAAGAGAAAGATTGGCCCTTGATTGATTTGAAGGACCTGCAAAGCCTTTTAAAGGAAGTCTATGAACACAGCTCAGACTATTCTGCCCAATATGGTAATATCACCAAACAATCTGTCGGTGCGATCCAAAGAAGCCTCTTGGTTCTTGAAGAAGAAGGAGCGGATCAGTTTTTCGGAGAGCCTGCACTTGATTTAAATGACTTTATGCAACTCGATGCATCAGGGCGTGGGTATATCAATATTCTTTCGGCTACGAAGCTCTTTCATTCACCAAAATTGTATTCAACCTTTTTAATTTGGATGTTGTCTCGTCTCTTTGAAACACTTCCCGAGGTTGGGGATCCCGAAAAGTCAAAACTGGTTTTCTTCTTTGATGAAGCCCATCTTCTCTTTAAGGATGCAAGCAAGCTCTTTCTTGAGAAGGTTGAGCAAGTGGTGCGCCTGATTCGTTCTAAGGGTGTAGGGATTTACTTTATTACCCAAAATCCTCAAGATCTACCAGAATCTGTTTTGGCACAGCTTGGAAATCGTGTACAACATGCTCTTCGAGCTTATACACCAAAAGAAATGAAGGCCATCAAGGTGGCTGCCCAAAGTTTTCGTCCGAATCCAGACTTTGATACAGAAACAGTGATCACAGAATTAGGGACAGGGGAAGCCTTGGTTTCTTTCCTCAATGAAAAGGGACAGCCTAGTGTGGTTGAGCGTGCTTATATTCTCTCTCCTCAATCGAGTTTTGACCTCTTAAATGAGAGTGAACAATTGGCCTTGATCACAACATCGCCTTTCCATCAAAAGTATGCGACGACGATTGATCGGGAATCTGCCTATGAAAAATTAGCAGCTAAAGCAAGCAAGGAAGCACAAGAAGAAGAGCAAAAAGAAGCAGAAAAAGAACGAGCTGCGGCGGAAAAAGCAGAGCAAAAACGCAGTCCAGGTCGCCCAAGAAAATCCAGTCTTGAAAAGGCAAAAGATTCCTTCTTGAGTTCCTTATTCAGGACGATTGCGCGTGAGATCGCTAAGCTGATTATGGGCTCCTTTAAACGGAAATAAGCCTTTTATGAAAAGAAAAAACCTTTTTAAAAAGAAACCGTTTTATCTTTCTGATAATTCTTGTTATTTTCAGTAGAATCTTTTATAATTAATCTCGTATGAAAAAATATTTTAATCTACGCTCGATCATGATTGCGGTCAGTATTTTATTGTGCTTAGTGGGAACAAGCGCACTGGGCTACTTGCATCTTACGCAACCAACAGCATCAGCAATTGAAAAAAAAGCAAAGAAAACAAAAGAAGCAAAAGAACAAGATATCGAAAAGTCTACCCCTGAGACGAAAAAACCGCGTGTCAAATCTCCTGAAGCTAAGCAAGCAGTAGTAGATGCAGACATGGAAACGATGAGTGCTTATGGCCTTGTCTATGATTATGCTAATAAAGGCTTGGTAGAGGTTGTTCAGGATTTCCTAGCGGAAAGTGGAATTGATCCGTCACAAGTTGCTTTCACGTATCGCAATGCCATTACTGGAGAGCAATTTGCTATGAATGATCTTCAACCAATGACGGCAGGAAGTACCTATAAGCTACCGTTGAACATGTTGGTGGTGGATGAGGTCACAAAGGGGAAACTCAATTTAACAGATCGGTTTGACATTAACAATACCTACTATGAATATGTAGGGGAACATGACAATTACGTTGCTGCCTTTGATGGAGCCATGTCTATCCCTGATATGCAACGCTATTCATTAGTTTACTCTGAAAATACCCCAGCCTATGCCTTGGCAGATCGTTTAGGGGGAATGGAGCAAGCGCGCAAGTTATTCAGTCGCTATGGTCAATCTCGCTCACCAGAAGTCAAAACCTTTAGCGAAGATAATAAAACGACAACGGATTATTATATCCATGTCTTGCAATATCTTTGGAATCATCAAGAAAAATATGCAGATTTGTTGGAATTGATTGGGGAATCTTTCCCAGGTGAGTACTATAAGAAATTCTTGCCAGATTTGGTCATTCAACAAAAACCGGGCTATGTTGCGGAAGCGCTCAATGTGGATGCCATTGTCCATGAATCGACCCCTTATTTGGTTGCCATCTATACTGCAGGACTGGGTGGAACGACCCCAGAAAGTTCTGAAATCAGTGGTGTTGGTCTTTATCAGTTGGGAGAACTAGCTTATGTCATCAATGAATGGCATCGTGTGAATATGAATGAATAATTGACGGAAGGTCTGAGGGTTGCTCAGACCTTTTCTTCTATCACAGTAGCATAAAATTCACTTGGTGTTTCGAAATACTTTTCTGTTTTAAAGAGGCTTCTTTCCCTCTTCTATCAAAAAAATATGTTATACTAATTAATAGTAATAAGAGGAAGTATAAACATGATTACAAAGGAAGATTACCAGTTGGTCCGCTCGCATCCAGCCTTCTCTGCGTTGCCAGTGGAGCTATTTGATAAATTAGCTGTTGAAATTCATGCTAGGGATATCCAAAAAGGACAAATTTTATTTTATGCAGGAGATAAGCGGGATCGCATTTTTCTTCTTTCAAAAGGCTTTGCTCGCATTGAGCAATTCGATTCGTCTGATCAATTTTCCTATATGGATTATATCAAGAAAGGGGCCCTGTTCCCTTATGGTGGGATGTTTCAGGATGAGCGTTACCACTATACAGCTAGTGCGGTGACAGATTTGCGTTGTTTCGTTATCCCCGTCAACCTCTATGAATTATCTGCCCAAGAGAGTAAGGAGCAGTTGCTCTTTATTACGAGAAAGCTCTCGTCAATTTTAGAATTTCAAGAGTTGCGTCTACGTAATGTCGTGACAGCTAGTGCCAGTGAGCGTGTGGTTCAATCTTTAGCTATCTTGTGCAAGGACTATGAAAGTTTAGGAAATCAACTTCCATTTCCAATCAGTATGAAGGAAATGGCCAAATTAGCGGCTACAACCCGAGAAACCGTCAATCAAGTTTTAAAGAAACTCATCGATTCTCATAAGATACAGTATGAGAGAAAACAATTAACCTTTCTAGATACAGCCTACTTTTTAAAGAGTTTTAAAGAGATCAATTAAT
>JAPJPE010000030.1 GCA_030825825.1 Streptococcus sp.
GACGACGAAATCGAATTCTAACGAATTACCGATTTCTGTCCCACTCTCTTTTTTACTTGATATCGTCTGTTGCTACATCCGTTCCGAACCACTTCTTAGAGATCTTTTGGAACTGGCCCTTTTGATAGAGTTTTACGAAGGCTTCATCAATTTTTTTCTTCAAGGTTTTATCCGCCTTGCGCACTCCTACCGCAAAGGATTCAGTTTCAAAACCGACAGGAAAGACATTGTAGTCTTTTAAAATTCCTTCCGTCTGCAGATAATAGTTGGCATAGACACGGTCGATTAAGAGGCCATCGATCCGATCATTCTGAAGATCGATCAGCGCCTCGTTGAAACTCTGGTATTGGGTAGCCTTTTGATTTTTAACCTTATTTTTTAAGATTTTAGGATTGGCTTCAAAATCCATATAGCCAGACGATCCGGTCTGGGCACCTAATCGTTTCTCTTTCATCCCATCGACTGATTGGATCCCAGAGGCTTTCTTAGTGACCAAGACTTGTTCATTTTTCATATAGGGCTTGGTAAAAGCAACACTCTCCCGACGTTCATCTGTAGCCGAATAGCCATTCCAGATGGCATCAATGGTCCCATTTTTCAGTTCCGTCTCTTTCATATCCCAATCAATGGGTTGCCAGTTGACATGAATCCCATAAGAATCAAAGACTTGATTGGCCAAATCAATATCAAAACCCGCATAGGTTCCATCTTTTTGTTCAAAGCCCATGGGAACGAAAGTATTATCAAAACCAATCGTGATGGACTGCTCTTTTTGGTATTTTTGCCAGTTGTCTACTTTAGGATCACTCACTGTCTGTCCACAGGCAGTCAGAAGAACTAGACTAAGGACACCTAGCAGCCATGGTATTACTCGTTTCATCCTCTCCTCCTATTTAGGCTCAACCTTGAGAAGAACATCCGCAATTGCTTCTGCAAATGGAATATCATGGGTAACAACGATCTGAGTCATCCCCAGTTCACGGTTTTGCAAGATTAACTTCTCAACTTCTAATCGCAATTCTGGATCCAAGGCCGAAGTCGGCTCATCATAGCCAATAATTTCTGGATCGATCATCATAGCACGAGCCAATGCCACCCGTTGCTTCTGACCACCAGATAGAGAGAAGGGATAAGCATCCGCATGTTGTTCGAGTCCCAAACGCTCCAGTAAGCTCATAGCTTTTTTACTCGCTTCTTCCTTAGTCACATTCATGGTCTTAATAGGAGACAAGATAAGGTTTTCCATGACCGATAAATGTGGAAACAATTGAAAATCTTGAAAGACAAAACCGAGAAGATTTCGTTTTTCTAAGGCATCCAGAGGCAAGTTTTCACCATTGTAAATGATCTGACCAGAATCAATGGTTTCAAGACCAGCTAGCATGCGAAGCAAGGTGGTTTTTCCTCCCCCAGAAGGACCAACAATGGCGACGATTTGTTTTTCAGGAACGAGAAGATTGAAATCTGATAAGATCTGCTTATCCCCAAACCGTTTCGAAATTTGTTTTAATTCTAACATATGCTTCTCCTCCTATTTATAATATGAAAAGTTCTTTTCAACTCGCTTAGCAATGATGGTCACGATCCCAATGAGGATTAAATAAATAGCTCCCGCCAAAAAAATGGGTGCTAGACTTGCATCACGATTGGCTGCCGTCCGACTAGCGAGGATCAAATCACTAATTCCCAGAGCATAGACCAAGGAGGTATCTTTAATCAAGGACATGACTTCATTGAAGACACTTGGAAGAACGATCTTCACCACCTGAGGCAAAATGATATAGCGAATTGTTTGCCATGAACTCAATTTCAAGACCTTGGCCGCCTCATACTGACCTGTCGGAATGGCAACAATTCCTCCACGGAAGATTTCCGCAAAATAGGCTGCATAATTGAGGGTGAAGGCTGTAATAGCCGCAGGCAACCGATCAATCCGAATCCCGATACTTGGAAGGACGTAATAAATAAAGATCAACTGAAGCAAAAGAGGAGTTCCTCGCATGATCCAGATATAAATCGTTAGGAGTCCATGCAGGATCTTTGAGCGCAATTGAAGCAAAAAGGCAACAACGATTCCTAGTGGAATCGATAAAATCAATACGAAAGCAAACACTTGCAAGGTGAGGCTTGCTCCCTTTAACAAACTTGGTAAAATTTCCAAAGCATACTGCATAGCATTCTCCTCCTAAAAAATTATTTAATGAACATCTTACCACAAAAATGGAAAAAAACTAGTTCATTCTGATATTTATAAAAAAAAATAGCCTTTTGGCTATTCTTTTACTTTTATAAATCCAAATTTATTGAGAGGATAGAGACGTAGATTCACGACTCCTTCGATCTGATTTTTATGGATATAACCAAACTCACGGCTATCTTCTGTATCTCCACGGTTATCATTTAAGACTAGGTAAGTATCGGATGGTACACGACCAGCCTTGGTCCCTTTTAACTCTGATAAGAAAAAATCATCCGTATAATACCCATTACTCGTTGGAGCAGCTAAGTGTTTGTTGAGCATTTTGTTCAGATAAGGTTCTGGTGTTGCCTGTCCATTCAAATAGAGGACGTCATCTACGTAGCTGACTTCGTCGTTTTCTTTGGCAATGACACGTCCAAGGTATTCTTTTCCACCGACCCTGTATAAGACCAAATCACTGCGATCTACCTGAGCATTTCTAGTCGCTACCACAAGATCTCCAGTTTTCACAGAAGCATTGGCCATTTTATCATTGATACTAAATGGATGAAATACAAAGATTCGAAGCAAAATCAGTGCCAAAACCAGTACACCGACAATGATGATATTTCTAATTAAATCTCTCCTTGGCATGTATGTCTCCCTTCCTTTTTATTTATTATACCATGTTTTTAATCTTTAAAAAAGAGAAAGTAAGCATTAGTGAGAATTCTTGTAAACACACACCAGAAGAAAAAGAAAAACCTCGCGGTCGATCCTTTCGGACCAACCAGCAAGGCTTTAAGATCAAATTGTCTATTAACGTACTGTACGGATACGCATTGTGTTTGTACGAACAGCTTCTCCAACTGGTACACCAGCAACGATAACGATATCATCACCAGATTTAACAAGACCAGCTTCAACTGCTTTACGTTCAGCAATTTCGAACATATCATCAGTTGATGAAGGAGCATCTGTCAACATTGGGATAACACCCCAGTTCAACATCAATCCACGTTCAGTCAATTCGTCAAATGTCAATGCCAAGATATCAGCATCTGGACGGTATTTAGAGATCAAACGTGCAGTGTGACCTGTCTTAGTCAATGTTACAACCAATTTGATATCCATTGAGTTTGTAGCATCTTTAACAGCTGAAGCCATAACTTCTGTCTTAGAGTTACGTTCGAATGAAGCTGGGTTCAAACGACCATATTCTTTCAAAAGTGTTTGAGCGTTCATGTCGATTTTCGCCATTGTAGCTACAGATTCAAGTGGGTATTTACCGTTTGCAGATTCACCTGAAAGCATTGTAGCATCAGTACCATCGATAACAGCATTGAAGACGTCAGATACTTCAGAACGAGTTGCACGTGGTTTTTCAGTCATTGTTTCAAGCATGTTTGTTGCAGTGATAACAACTTTACCAGCAGCATTCACTTTTGTGATGATCATTTTTTGGTAAACTGGAACCATTTCGAATGGTACTTCGATACCCATGTCACCACGAGCAATCATGATACCATCAGCTGCTTCAATGATTTCATCCAAGTTATCGATACCTTGTTGGTTTTCGATTTTCGCGAACAATTGAACGTGACCGTTACCAGTTTCTTCACAGATAGCACGAACTTCGTTCACGTCTTTTGCAGTACGTACGAATGAGATCGCGATGAAGTTGATACCTTGTTCCAAACCGAAGCGGATATCGTCGTTATCGCGTTCAGCAAGTGCTGGGAAAGGAATCTTAGTGTTAGGGATGTTTACACCTTTTTGTTTAGCGATGATACCATCGTTTTCAACTTCAACAACAAATTCACGTTTTGCAGCGTCTTTTTCTACAACGCGAAGACCCAATTTACCATCATCAACCAATACTTGGTGTCCAACTTCAACGTCATCAAAGATGTCAAGCGCACCAGCAACGTTCAAAGCAATCACTTCACGAGTTGATTTAATACCTTGTTTTGTAGCAACGCGGATACGTTCACCAGTCTTGTATGAATATTCTTTAGCTTCGCCTTCGAACAATTCAGTACGGATTTCAGGACCTTTTGTATCAAGAAGGTAACCAACTTTTTTACCAGCGATTTCTTCTGCACGTTTAACAGTCGCCATACGTTCACCTTGTTCTTGGTGGTCACCGTGTGAGAAGTTGAAACGGAAAGTGTTAGCACCAGCTTCGATCAATTTAGCAATGTTTTGTGCTGAAGCTTCAACGTCAAGTTTTTCAGCCCAGTATCCATCTTCACCGAATTTTTTACCACCACGGATTTCTACCGCAGGACCTAAAGTTGCAACGATTTTTACACGTTTGTTCATGATATATATGACTCCTTTTTAAATATATCTGTCTTTTTAAGACAAGGTTAACGAATTTATGAAATAAAATTAGATTGAAGACAAGCTACGGTTCAACTCGGCAAGACCAAGATCAGCTTTATGTGGATTGTTTACCACAATCTTACCATCTTCTGTCAAGCTAAAGAGGGCTCCTTCTTCTGCTTTACCAAGGATTGGGTTTTCAACCATTTTTTCATTACGGATACCAACGGCTACACCACCGATTCCTTGTTTCAACAATTTAACAGCGTGTGCTCCCATACGTGAAGCAAGAACACGGTCACGCGCAGTAGGTGAACCACCACGTTGGATGTGGCCAAGCTCAGTCACACGAAGGTCACTTTCATCACCAGCTTCTTTCAAAGCTTTACCAAATTCATCTGCAGACATCACGCCTTCAGCCAAGATGATGATGTTGTGGGTACGACCTTTTGCGTAACCTTCTTTGATGCTCTCAACAACATCTTCGATCTTGAATCCTTCTTCAGGGATGATGATTTCATCTGCACCAGATGCAATCCCTGCCCAAAGAGCGATATCTCCAGCGTTACGTCCCATCACTTCGATAACGAAAGTACGGTGGTGACTAGATGAAGTATCACGGATCTTATCGATCGCGTCCATTGCAGTTGTGACTGCCGTATCAAAACCAATTGTAAAGTCAGTTCCGACGATATCGTTGTCGATCGTACCAGGAAGACCCACAGCTGGGAATCCAAGCTCAGTCAAGCGCATCGCACCATGGTAAGAACCATCTCCACCAATAACGACAACACCTTCGATCCCGTGTTTCTTCAATTGCTCGATCCCTTTTAATTGACCTTCGCGTTGTGCGAATTCAGGGTAACGAGCTGAATGAAGGAAGGTACCACCACGGGAAATAATATCTCCAACAGATGAGGCGTCAAGAGGCTGAATTTTACCAGCAACCATTCCCGCATATCCATCATAGATACCGAAAACTTCCATTCCTTCTGAAATTGCTTGACGAACAACTGCACGGATGGCAGCGTTCATACCAGGGGCATCTCCACCACTAGTTAAAACAGCAATACGTTTCATTTCGTTGTTTGCTCCTTTTTTTTCTTTTACATTCTACGTAATTATAACACAAAGAAGACTAAAATTCTCGTATTTTTCGCAGTTTTTACCGATAAATCGTTTTCATAACGAGATTCTTTAGTTCATCTTCCAATTCTTTGTTTTTCTGGACTGTATAGCCCCTCAATTGAAGAGTTTTTTTCTCGTCTTCATAGCGTAATATCACAGGATATGGGCCCGGATATTTTTTCAAGATAGAAAGAATCGTTTTATCCTGACGATGATCGAGCAACTGGATCCAGAACTTTTCATTGGTCGCTAGTTGTGCCTCTGCTAGAATCATCTGCAAGCGCCCATCACGCTCCTGTACCTTCCCCGTCAAGTAATAAAAGCCACCTTCTTTTATCAAGGAGGAAAATCGATTGTAGGTTTCAGGGAAAAGGGTCACATCCAATTTTTTCTTGGTATCACTGACTTGTAAGAAAGCCATGAGATCACCCGACTTGGTTCGAATGGTTCGAATGCTTTGTACCTCAATGAGGATGCGTGCCTGCTCTCCTTGTATGAGTTGAGAAATTGGTTGGATCTCGTAGGGACTCGTTTGCCCAATCGCAACCAATGGGTGGGTACTGAGCCCAACACCAATAATGGCCTCTTCCTTCTCATATTTTTCAGCTTGGCTAAAGTCCTCCGCTTCTGTCCAGGAATAGTTAGAATCCGCAAACAAACTGCCTAGCTCATCGGCAAAGACAAACAAATTCGGCAAATTGTGAAGCACCTTGCGCCTATTTTTTTCAAAAATATCAAACAATCCAAGCTCCACTAAAGGTGTTAAGAGAGGTAATTTATGATACTGATTGGGGAGGCGTAAAATAAAATCTTCGACACTTTCAAAGGGACGATTGTCAATGATCCAATAAGCTAAATCTCTTGGGAGTCCCTTGATATTTTTCATTCCCAAGTAGATTTTTCGATCCTGGAACTTATCTCTGTAAGGGATGGTGTTGATGGATAATGGCGCGACTTTAAAATCAAACTGGAGAGCATCTGTCAGATAATCGCTGCTCGAATAATTGAGCATGACATCAAAGAAAACATCTGGATAATGGACCTTGAAATAGGCCATCTGAAAGGCCAAGGCAGAATAGGCATAGGCATGGGAACGGTTAAACCCATAGCCTGCGAATTTTTCCATAATCGCAAAGACCTCTTTGGCTTTTTCTTCCGTATGTCCAAGTTTAAGAGCACCTGCGACAAAATCGTCTTCCATCTTGTGCATTTCAGCTGCATTTTTTTTGCCCATAGCCCGACGTAAAATATCGGCTTTTCCCAGGCTAAAACCTGCAAAACGCTGGGCAACCTGCATGACCTGCTCTTGGTAGAGCATGATCCCATAAGTGGGCCTTAAAATTTCTTCAATCGCTGGATCTAAAATCTCAACTTTTTCTTGACCGTGCTTTCTTTTGACGAAATTATCAATGTAATCACTAGCTCCTGGACGATTGAGAGAGGTGGTCGCTACCACTTCTTCGAAATGGTTGGGTCTCACTCGTCTCAAGAGGCGAATGGCTCCAGCCTGTTCAAATTGGAAAATCCCCTTGGTATCCCCTGCAGCAAACAAGGCCAAGGTTTCTGGATCTTCTAAATCAATGGCTTCAATCACGATCTCTTCTTGGTACTTTTCATAGACGGCTTCCTTCATTTTCTGAACAAAGGTTAAATTTCGCAGACCCAAAAAGTCCATCTTCAACAGACCATTGGCTTCAACCGCATGGGCATCATACTGGGTGACAAACATGTCTTCTCCATACTTGAGAGGAATGTGATCCGTCAAATCCTGGTCACTCATCACAACCCCAGCCGCATGGATAGAGGTCTGTCTTGGTTGGCCTTCAATTCTTTTAGCAATTTCAAAGCCACGCTCAAATTCTGCTCGGCTATGAATCACTTGTCGAAAAGCTAGGTTCTGTTCATAAGCTGTCGTCAGTGTATCCCTAAACCCAATCCGCTTGGTAATGGAAGTCAATTCGTACTCTGGTACCCCAAAACGTTTAAAGACATCGCGAATGGCTTGTTTGGCCCCAAAGGTTGAAAAGGTCACGATCTGAGCTGCATGGTAACTCCCGTAACGGTCTCTCACATAACGGATAAATTCTGGACGATAGATATCAGGAATATCAATATCAATATCCGGCATGGTATAGCGCTCCACATTTAAAAAGCGCTCAAACAGGAGGTTCTTCTCCACTGGATCAATCCCTGTAATCTTCAGGGCATAAGCTACCAGTGAGCCTACAGCAGACCCACGCCCCATTCCCATATAATATCCTTGACTTCGTCCGAAACGAAGAAGATCCCAGACAATCAAGAAATAATCATCAAAGCCCATTTGGTGAATAATGTCCAATTCATGCTCCAAACGTTCTTGATAGACCGGACTGGTCAAGTTCTTTCGAAGAAGACCGGCTTGAGCTAATTCTCTCAATTCCGCAACAGCTGGTTTCTGAGGATTGAAGCGAGGCAATTTCAACTGAGTATCAATGTCGTATTGAATCCCTTGGACAAGTTTTTCAAGATTTGTGATGGCTTGAGGAAACCGTTCAGCAAAATCATTCTGTAACTCCTGAGGAGTTTTTAGGACAGTTCTAGGATCAATTTGTCCTGTTTCTGTCAAGCTTTGATTGTCCTTGATGGCCGCGAGCATCTGCATGGCTTCCATATCTTCCGCCTCAAAAAAACGCACAGTATGAAGAGGAAGCACAGGGTGGCTAAACTCTTGGTCCGGCGTATCGGCAAAAACTCCGATGAAGTAATCTAGACCAAGCGGTATGTCTTCATGAGCAAAAGGCGCTGGGACAATGACCGCTACTCCTTCTGTGAGGTGCTTCACATCTTCCCAATTGTTTTTCCCCATCATTTTGACGGTCGACATCTTCATCAGATTCTGGTAGCCTTTCGTTGACAGGGCCATCATCCGAAACGGAATGGTTTCATTGTCTACTTTTAGTCCAATTTCTAAACCGACCAAGGGGCTGAGGTTGTGGGCCTGACAGGCTTCGATAAATTCATAAGCACCATACAAATTATCTACATCCATGATTCCCAATGCGCCATACCCCATGCTTTTAGCCACTTGGACATAGTCTTTTATGGTCACAAGACTTTCCATAAAGGTATAGACTGATTTGGTATCTAGCTGTGTAATCACTTTTTCTCCTCCCTCACTTGTCTATTTTTGGAACTCTTTTTTGTACAAAAAAACACCACTGCTACACAATGATGTCTCAACAACGGAAGACATGGGATTCGAACCCACGCACGCTATTACACGCCTACCGCGTTTCCAACACGGCCTCTTAAGCCTCTTGAGTAATCTTCCATGAATAAAAAATATGGAGCCGGTGGGAGTCGAACCCACGTCCAAACACCTGCCAGCATATTTGTCTACAACCATAGGTTATGTCTTAGTTTAACAGCTACACGACACATAACTCAAGCCCTGTACCTGCGAGTCTATCAATCTCTTATCTAACTCCTAGACAAAGCTAGATCGTATCTCGCTAAAATAAAGACCTGTCATCAAACACGAGCGATTCGAATCGGGTCACGCCTGCTGGTGTTTAGGCAGCTAAAGCGTAAGAATTATTATTTTTTGCAGTTATATTTAACTGGCGTTTTACATCCGCTAGATGAGTTGCAAAATATACCTCATAATGCCTGTCGAATCCGTAACGACCCCAAAACGAATACAATTAGTATATCAAAATGTAGCTAAAAATGCAAAAGAAAAAAATTGAACAAGAAGGCTTCCACTGGGGAGCTCCTTGCTCAATTTGCTGTTATTATTGAAGATTCAACTTGTACTTGCTGATGTAGTGAATGGTGAAGTACATAGAAACAATCTTAATAACTTCATAAATGAGACCTGGGATGAAGTTTGGTCCAAATTCATCAATATTTCCATAAACCAATGCATATCCGACAGCATATGAATCTTTTAATGGATTGACTGCTGTACCGATGATACTTAAGACAATACACAAGAGAAAGAAAAACAGAATAGCCTTCAATCCACGACGATTTTGGAACAGTTGGCCAAGTGCGATTGATACATAAAATAGTAAGATTCCTGAAGCTGTGGTAAAAATCCACCAGATGATAATCCAATAAGCAATAGAATGACTAAAAGCCTCAGCGATAATACTAAATACAGGAGAGAGGTCTTGTCCAATGACAGCGCCCATCACAAGTATTGTGATAAAACCACTAAAAAATAGAAGGAATAGGCAGTAAAGACTCGCTACTAAAGCTCCCACAAATTTAGACAAAATGATCGCATGAGGGCTAGCTGGAAGGGTCCAGGTCAAGTAACCTTCACGTCCGTATAAGTTGGAATAGAAACGACGAATAATAATATAGTAGTTACTAAGATAAAGACCAATGACTCCTCCAAAAATGAGAATCCCAAGAGTCCCCGTTATGATTTGCATACTATCGGTTTCCATATTCACAAAACCGTTTGTAGCACTTCCACCAATAACACCTGTAATCACTGACAAACCAAGTGCGATCAAAGTAATCAACAGATACCATTTACTTGTTGTCTTAAATTCGTATTTTAATAATTTACCTAACATGGAGTCCTCCTAATAAACACGGAATTGATCACGGAAGATCTCATCGATAGATTTTCCGTGTTGATTGCGCAAAACAGTCGTATTTTCATGCATGAGGATTCTTCCTTGGTTGATGAAAATCGCTTCATCCAAAACTTGCTCAATATCCGCAATCAAGTGAGTAGAAATCAAGACAGAAGAATTTGGGCGTCTGTTTTGAATAATGGTCCGCAAAATATAATCACGCGCCGCTGGGTCAACCCCACCGATTGGTTCATCAAGAACATACAAGTCAGCTTCACGACTCATCACCAAAATCAATTGTACTTTTTCCTTGTTCCCTTTTGAAAGGCTGTTCAATTTTTGATTTGGATGCAAATGTAAATCGTTGAGCAATTGGTAAGCTCGTTGGACATTAAAATCTGCATAAAAATCTTGGAAATAGCTAATAGCATCACTAATTTTCATATTTTCATTCAGATAAGTCGTATCTGGCAAATAGGAAACAACTTTTTTAGAAGCTGGGGATGGTAATTGCCCATGAATATAGATATTTCCAAGGCTTGGTTGCAACAAACCATTAATCAATTTAATGATGGTTGTTTTCCCGCTACCATTAGGCCCCAAAAGGCCAATAATACGGCCAGGTTGGATGTTCAAACTAACATCCATGAGAGCAACTTCATGCCCATAATTCTTTGTCACATGGTCCAAGTAGACCAAAGGATACTGATTCATGTAAATCTCCTTTATTTTCTATTTATGCTATTATACCTTGTCCTCTTAATGATTGCAACTTTATCTGAAAATTTGCTAAGAATTTGAAAATGGTTGTTCAAAAATACAGATGTAAACAAATCAGAGGTTAGGGAAGCCCCAACCTCTGATTTGTTTTGATGAATAGAATTTTTAACTAATTCCAAGTGCAATCCGTGCATAGCGGCTCATTTTTTCAACCGTCCAAGCAGGATACCAGACCAACTTCACATCCACAGACGTCACTTCTTCTACTTCTGCTAAAACATCATGAATCTGATCTGTCAGAAGATCCGCTAATGGACATCCCATGGTCGTTAGCGTCATATCAATAATGGTCGCTCCAGTTTCACCATCAAAATGGATCTCGTAAACAAGACCTAAATTGACAATGTCAATCCCAAGCTCAGGATCGATTACCTCTTCCAAAGCATTTAAGATTTTATTTTTAATTTCTTCAATTTGCTCAGTTGTATATGCCATATGACTTCCTTTTTTTGTTATGTTACTCTCGATAGAATTGCTTGGCTCGGGTTAAAAAGGTCCACAGGACTTGGGCCACTCTCTTATTTTTGGGTGGCCGTTAAAAATGTCCCCCGGACCTAGGTCGCTTTTTTATTTCTAGGCGACCGTTAAAAATGTCCCCCGGACATTTTTAATCCTCAATAAAATCACGCAATGGTTTGCTTCTGCTTGGGTGGCGGAGTTTACGGAGGGCTTTGGCTTCGATCTGACGGATCCGTTCACGGGTCACGTTGAAGACTTTACCCACATCTTCCAAGGTCCGCATTTTTCCATCATCCAAACCGAAGCGTAAACGAAGGACGTTTTCTTCCCGGTCTGTCAGGGTATCGAGGACTTCATCTAATTGTTCACGTAGAACCACACGAGTGGTGTAGTCTACTGGATTTTCAATCACTTCATCTTCGATGAAATCTCCCAAATGGCTATCGTCTTCTTCCCCGATTGGCGTTTCCAAAGAAACAGGCTCTTGGGCAATCTTCAAGATTTCACGCACCTTATCAGGCGTCATATCCATGCGTTCAGCGATTTGTTCAGGCGTTGGGTCTTGTCCCAATTCTTGCAAGAGATTGCGTTGTTCACGAACCAACTTGTTAATGGTTTCCACCATGTGAACAGGGATCCGAATGGTCCGTGCTTGGTCTGCAATGGCACGAGTGATAGCCTGACGAATCCACCAAGTCGCATAGGTAGAGAACTTGAACCCTTTGGTATAGTCAAACTTATCAACGGCCTTCATCAAGCCCATATTTCCTTCTTGGATTAAATCCAAGAATTGCATCCCACGACCAACATAGCGCTTCGCAATAGAAACAACCAAACGAAGGTTGGCTTCTGCCAAACGTTGCTTAGCTTCCAAGTCTCCTTGTTCCACCAAGATAGCCAATTCTTGCTCTTCTTCATTGGTCAAAAGAGGAACAACCCCAATTTCTTTCAAGTACATCCGTACTGGGTCGTTGACCTTGGCAGAGTTGCTTCCAAGCAATTCCTCATCTGACAATTCTGGCTCTTCTTCATTGTTCAACACACGCGCACTTGGGTTACCATCTTTATCCGTGATCGAAATTCCTGCATCTTGAATGCGTTGCAAAAGATCTTCAATCCCATCTGCATCTAGTGTGAATGGAATAACCAACTTGTCATTAATTTCATCATCTGTTGCAGTTCCACTTTTCTTGTGGCTGCGAATAAACTCTGCAATTTGAACGTCCAATGTTGTAATATCTTTTTGTTCTTTAGCCATTCCTA
>JAPJPE010000031.1 GCA_030825825.1 Streptococcus sp.
TGCAAACACGAATTACTGAACTATTGAATATTAAATATCCAATCTTCCAAGGTGGGATGGCATGGGTCGCTGATGGTGATTTGGCTGGAGCAGTATCAAATTCTGGAGGTCTTGGAATCATTGGTGGTGGGAACGCTCCAAAAGAAGTTGTAAAGGCTAACATCGATAAGGTGAAGTCTATTACAGATAAACCTTTTGGTGTAAATATCATGCTTTTGTCCCCATTTGCGGATGACATTGTTGACCTGGTGATTGAAGAAGGTGTTAAGGTTGTTACCACTGGTGCTGGAAATCCAGGAAAATACATGGATCGTTTCCATGAAGCAGGGATCACTGTAATTCCAGTAGTTCCGTCTGTTGCACTTGCAAAACGGATGGAAAAATTGGGCGCTGATGCAGTGATTGCAGAAGGAATGGAAGCTGGAGGTCACATTGGTAAATTGACGACTATGACCTTGGTTCGCCAAGTGGTTGAAGCTATTTCTATTCCAGTAATTGGTGCTGGAGGAGTCGCTGATGGTGCCGGTGCTGCAGCTGTCTTTATGTTAGGTGCCGAAGCTGTTCAGGTGGGAACTCGTTTCGTGGTTGCAAAAGAATCTAATGCTCACCAAAACTTTAAGAATAAAATCTTGAAAGCGAAAGATATTGATACGGTAGTTTCAGCATCAGTTGTTGGACACCCTGTTCGTGCGATCAAGAATAAATTGGCTTCTGCCTATAACCAAGCTGAAAAAGATTTCTTGGCAGGTAAGAAGACTCAAGAAGAAATTGAAGAATTAGGAGCAGGTGCCCTTCGCAATGCCGTTGTTGATGGAGATGTTGACAATGGTTCTGTAATGGCGGGTCAAATTGCTGGACTTGTAAGCAAGGAAGAAACTTGTGCTGAAATTCTAGAAGATATCTATTATGGTGCAGCCAAGGTGATTAAAAAAGAGGCTGCTCGTTGGGCAGATGTAAACGTCTAAAAACGTCGAAAGGATTAGGATAGTGACAAAACGTGCGTTCTTATTTGCTGGTCAAGGGGCTCAGAAATTGGGCATGGCGAGCGATTTGTATGCGGCTTATCCCGTTGTTAAAGAGACATTTGATACGGCTAGTCGTATTCTCGGTTATGATTTGCGTGAATTGATTGATTCTAACGAAGAAAAACTGAATCAGACACGCTATACTCAACCAGCTATTTTGACAACGTCAGTAGCCATTTATCGTCTCTTAGTAGAAAATGGTATCACTCCTGATATTGTTGCCGGCCTCTCTTTGGGGGAATATTCTGCCCTGGTTGCGGCTGGAGCTCTTTCGTTTGAAGATGCAGTAGCTTTGGTTGCGAAACGAGGTGAATTCATGGAAACGGCAGCTCCTGCTGGAAGTGGGAAAATGGTTGCTGTTATGAATACAGATCCAAGTTTGATCGAAGAGATTTGTCAACAAGCATCTGAAAAGGGTGTAGTGACACCAGCTAACTACAATACACCAGCCCAAATTGTGATTGGTGGTGAGGTTGCAGCTGTGGACTATGCTGTTGAACTATTGAAGGAAGCAGGTGCCAAACGCTTGATCCCTTTGAATGTGTCAGGTCCATTCCACACAGCCTTACTGGAATCTGCTAGTCAAAAATTGGCGGCTGAACTAGAAAAAGTATCATTTAATGATTTTGATCTTCCTTTAGTTGGGAATACAGAAGCTACTATCATGAAGTCAGAAGATGTGAAAGCACTTTTGGCACGTCAAGTAAAAGAACCGGTTCGTTTCTATGATTCAATTGCTACGATTCAAGACTTTGGTGTAGATGAAGTCATCGAGATCGGACCTGGAAAAGTCTTGTCAGGATTCTTGAAGAAAATTGATAAAACTCTTCCAACTTATAACGTCGAAGATCAGGCTAGTCTAGATGCTCTTCTGAATGCTTAAAACGAGGTAAATATGGAACTTAAAAATAAAAATGTTTTTGTGACAGGTTCAACACGTGGAATTGGATTGGCTGTGGCTCATAAGTTTGCGAGTCTCGGTGCTAATATTGTCTTGAACGGCCGTTCAGAAATTTCAGAGGATTTATTAGCTCAGTTTGCTGATTATGGTGTGACTGTTGTTGGTATTTCTGGGGATATTTCTAATGGCGAAGATGCGCAACGTATGGTAGCTGAAGCAATTGAAAAGCTTGGAAGTGTTGATGTTTTGGTCAATAACGCTGGCATCACAAACGACAAGTTGATGTTGAAAATGACCGAAGAAGATTTTGAACGGGTCTTGAAAATCAACCTGACCGGTGCCTTTAATATGACTCAAGCTGTCTTAAAACCTATGTCTAAAGCTCGTCAAGGTGCCATTATCAACATGTCCTCTGTAGTGGGTCTTATGGGGAATATTGGTCAAGCGAACTATGCAGCTTCAAAAGCTGGATTGATTGGTTTTACCAAATCCGTTGCGCGTGAAGTTGCGGCTCGTGGGGTTCGTGTGAATGCCATTGCACCTGGTTTTATTGAATCAGATATGACAGACGCTATTCCAGAGAAAATGAAGGACGCCATGCTAGCGCAAGTGCCAATGAAACGAATTGGTCAAGCTGAAGAAGTGGCAGAAGTTGCGGCTTTCTTGGCAGGTCAAGAATATTTAACTGGTCAAACAATTGCCATTGATGGCGGAATGACTATGCAATAACGAATGGTCACTGATCGAAAATTACTTACTTAAATATCCATCCGACAAAAGGAGAATATATATGTCTACAAATCGTGTTGTTGTTACAGGTTACGGTGTAACCTCACCAATCGGAAATACACCAGAGGAGTTCTGGAATAGCCTTCATGAAGGAAAAATTGGGATTAAACCCATTACGAAATTTGATGCTTCTGAAATTCCAGTCTTTAATGCTGGTGAAATTCAAGATTTCCCATTCGATAAATATTTCGTAAAGAAAGATCAAAATCGTATGGATACCTACTCATTGTATGCAATCTATGCTGCGATGGAAGCTATTGAAAATTCAGGCTTGAATATGGAAGAAGAAAACCGCGATCGTGTAGGTGTGATTGTCTCATCTGGTATCGGTGGTTTGCAAGAATTGGAAGATCAAATTATCCGTATGCATGAACGTGGAATGAAGAGAATCCAGCCAATGTTTATTCCAAAAGCTCTTTCAAACATGGGAGCTGGAAACATCGCGCTTAAGATTGGGGCTCAAGGGGTATGTAAATCAGTGACAACCGCTTGTGCTTCTGCCAATGATGCAATTGGTGAAGCTTTCCGTGAAATTAAATTTGGTATGCATGATGTTGTTTTGGCAGGTGGTGCTGAAGCTTCGATTACTAAGATTGGTATCGGTGGTTTCAATGCCCTTACGGCCCTTTCAACAACGGAAGACCCAGAACGTTCCTCTATTCCATTTGACAAAGACCGTAATGGTTTTGTAATGGGTGAAGGTGCAGGGGTTCTCGTGATCGAAAGCTTGGAACATGCCCAAAAACGTGGTGCTAACATTTTGGCTGAGATTGTTGGTTACGGTTCAAACTGTGATGCCTACCATATGACAACGCCAACACCAGACGGTTCAGGTGCTGCCAAAGCGATTAAATTGGCGATCAATGAAGCTGGTATTAAGCCTGAAGATGTCGATTATGTCAATGCACATGGTACATCTACACCTGCCAATGAAAAAGGTGAAAGTGGAGCTATCGTTTCTGTACTTGGTAAAGAAGTTCCTGTATCATCTACTAAATCATTTACTGGCCACTTGCTTGGTGCTGCTGGTGCGGTTGAAGCGATTGCTACCATCGAAGCGATTCGTCATAGCTTTGTACCAAAAACGGCTGGTACCAAAGAATTGTCTGACTACATCGAAGCCAATGTTGTTTATGGTGAAGGCCAAGAAGCGGATATTCAGTACGCTATCTCGAACACCTTTGGTTTTGGAGGACACAATGCTGTTCTGGCCTTTAAACGTTGGGAGGGTTAATTCATGAATATTTCTGAAATCAAAGATTTGTTGGCTCAATTTGATGCGTCAACTTTGCGTGAATTCTCATATAAAAATAACGGCGAAGAATTGAATTTGAGTAAAAACCAAACGAGTGCAGTTGCGGCTACACCGGTAGCCCCTGCGGTTGAAGTGGTAGCGGCCCCTCAAAATCCTACAGTAGCCCCTGTTGTTGAAGCACCAGAAACTCCATCTGTAGCGGCTGAAACAGTTGCTGCTCCAGCTCAAGAGGCTGAAGGTGATGTCGTTGAAAGTCCATTGGTTGGTGTGGCTTACTTGTCACCAGCTCCGGATAAACCAGCCTTCGTATCTGTAGGAGACAAGGTCACTAAGGGTCAAACACTCTTAATTATCGAAGCCATGAAAGTGATGAATGAAGTCCCAGCACCTAAAGATGGGGTAGTCACTGAAATTTTGGTAACGAATGAAGAAATGGTTGAATTTGGAAAAGGATTGGTTCGAATCAAATGACAATTGATATTAATGCTATTCGTGAGGCTTTGCCGCATCGTTACCCAATGCTTTTGGTGGATCGCGTATTGGAAACAAGCGAAGATACGATTGTTGCCATTAAGAACGTAACGATTAATGAACCATTTTTTAATGGACATTTTCCACAATATCCTGTTATGCCAGGTGTTCTTATCATGGAAGCTTTGGCACAAACAGCAGGTGTACTAGAGTTGTCAAAACCTGAAAATAAAGGGAAATTAGTCTTTTATGCAGGGATGGACAAGGTGAAGTTTAAAAAACAAGTCGTTCCTGGAGATCAATTGGTGATGACAGCTACTTTTGTCAAACGTCGTGGAACCATTGCTGTTGTTGAAGCAAAGGCAGAGGTAGACGGCAAGCTTGCAGCTTCAGGAACACTTACTTTTGCAATTGGAAATTAAGAAAGGCCTATCTATGTTTCGTAAGATCTTAATCGCCAATCGTGGTGAGATTGCGGTTCGCATTATTCGTGCGGCTCGTGAACTTGGCATCGAGACGGTTGCGGTGTATTCTACTGCTGATAAAGAAGCCTTGCATACCTTACTAGCGGATGAAGCAGTCTGTATTGGACCTGCTAAATCAACAGAATCTTATTTGAATATGAGTGCCGTCTTATCTGCAGCTGTTTTAACTGGAGCAGAAGCTATCCATCCTGGTTTTGGATTTTTAAGTGAAAACTCTAAATTTGCAACCATGTGTGAGGAAGTTGGTATTAAATTTATCGGACCTTCTGCTAAAGTCATGGATATGATGGGGGATAAGATTAATGCTCGTAAACAGATGATCAAAGCAGGAGTACCTGTTATTCCTGGATCAGATGGTGAAGTGTATACTGCTGAAGAAGCCCTCGAGATTGCCGAACGCATCGGTTATCCTGTGATGTTGAAAGCATCTGCGGGAGGCGGTGGTAAAGGAATTCGGAAGGTTGAAAAACCAGAGGATCTGGTTGCTGCTTTTGAATCAGCTTCCTCAGAAGCCCAAGCTGCTTTTGGGAATGGTGCCATGTATATGGAGCGGGTGATTTATCCTGCACGCCACATTGAAGTACAAATTTTAGCGGATCAGCATGGACATGTTGTTCACTTAGGTGAACGCGATTGTTCTCTTCAACGAAATAACCAAAAGGTTCTAGAGGAATCCCCTTCGATTGCCATCGGAAAAACGCTTCGCAATCGCATTGGTTCTGCTGCTGTTCGGGCAGCTGAATCAGTTGGATATGAGAATGCTGGAACGATTGAATTCTTGTATGATGAAGGCAAGGGTGAGTTCTACTTTATGGAAATGAATACCCGTGTGCAAGTAGAGCATCCTGTTACAGAATTTGTAACAGGAGTTGATATCGTTAAGGAACAAATTAAAATTGCAGCTGGACAAGAATTATCCGTTACTCAAGAGGATATTGTCTTTAAAGGCCATGCGATTGAATGCCGGATCAATGCGGAAAATCCTTCCTTTAACTTTGCACCAAGCCCAGGTAAGATCACGAATCTCTATCTTCCAAGTGGTGGGGTTGGCTTGCGTGTGGATTCTGCTGTGTATCCTGGTTATACGATTCCACCATACTATGATAGTATGATTGCTAAGATCATTGTCCATGGTGAAAATCGCTTTGATGCACTGATGAAAATGCAGAGAGCTCTTTATGAGTTGGAAATCGATGGTGTCACAACCAATAGCAGTTTCCAGTTGGATTTGATTTCAGATTCACATGTAATCGCTGGTGATTATGATACTGCATTTTTGATGGAACAATTCCTTCCAAATTATAATAAGGAATGATGAAAAAGCCTGGACTTGTGAGGGAAGTATGAACATCATCCTCACAGTTGCAGGCTTTTATAGTAATGCTACAGATGCAGTAGCATATTATAAGGAGTAAGTAATGGCATTATTTTCTAAAAAAGATAAATATATTCGGATCAATCCGAATAGGTCAGCCTGGAAGGAGCCTCAGCCAAAACCTGAAGTTCCTGATGAACTATTTTCACAATGCCCAGGTTGTAAACATACCATTTACCAAAAGGATTTAGGTAGTGAACGGGTATGCCCGAATTGTGGCTATACCTTCCGTATTTCTGCTAAAGAACGCTTGGCGCTTACAGTGGATCCAGCTAGCTTTGAAGAAATGTTTACAGGAATCGAAACAACAGACCCTTTGAATTTTCCTAATTATAAGAAGAAACTAGCAGCAGTGCGGGAAATGACAGGGCTGGATGAAGCTGTCCTGACTGGAACTGCCTTGATTAAAGGGCAAAAAGTTGCGCTTGGGATCATGGATTCCAACTTTATCATGGCTTCAATGGGTTCTGTAGTAGGTGAAAAAATTACTCGTTTATTTGAATTTGCGACAAAAGAAAAATTGCCAGTTGTTCTCTTTACCGCTTCCGGTGGTGCTCGGATGCAAGAAGGAATCGTGAGTTTGATGCAAATGGCAAAGATTTCTGCAGCTGTTCAACGTCATTCCAAAGAAAAATTATTCTATTTGACGGTATTGACAGATCCGACAACCGGTGGGGTAACGGCTTCATTTGCTATGGAAGGTGATATTATCATGGCAGAGAGTCAGGCCTTGGTCGGGTTTGCCGGTCGGCGCGTGATCGAATCAACTGTGCGTGAGAAATTGCCAGATGATTTCCAAAAAGCAGAATTTCTACAAGAACATGGATTTGTAGACTTGATCGTGGAGAGAAGCCAAATCCGAGCAACAGTTGGACAATTATTGGCCCTTCATGGAGGTAAACATGAGTAAAATAACACAGATTATTAAAGAGGCACGTGATCAAGGAAGATTGACTGCGCTTGATTTTGCTCAAGGAATTTTTGATGATTTTATCGAATTACATGGAGATCGAAACTTCCGTGATGATGGTGCGGTGATTGGTGGGATTGGACGCTTAGGCGATCAAACGGTTACAGTCGTTGGAATCCAAAAAGGAAAAAATCTTCAAGATAATCTAAAACGTAATTTTGGGCAACCCCATCCAGAAGGCTATCGAAAAGCTTTGCGTCTCATGAAGCAAGCGGAGAAATTTGGCCGTCCAGTTGTGACCTTTATCAATACAGCGGGTGCTTATCCTGGTGTTGGTGCTGAAGAACGAGGACAAGGTGAAGCCATTGCCCGTAACCTCATGGAAATGAGTGATTTAAAAGTTCCGATTATCGCGATTATCATTGGAGAAGGTGGCTCTGGTGGTGCCTTGGCTCTTGCTGTAGCAGATAAGGTTTGGATGCTTGAGAACTCCATCTATGCAGTCTTGAGTCCAGAAGGTTTCGCCTCTATTCTTTGGAAAGATGGAAGTCGTGCCATGGAAGCAGCAGAGTTGATGAAGATTACTTCTCACGAATTGTTAAATATGGACATTGTCGATAAGGTGATTCCCGAGCATGGATTTTCAAATGGAGAACTACTGGCTCAAGTGAAGAAGGAATTACAGGAAGAGTTAAAGGTTTTACAAGCCTTACCTCTCGAAGAGCTTCTGGAGCAACGCTACCAACGTTTTCGTAAATATTAAAAAACTGAGCTTGCAAATTGCAAGACTCAGTTTTTTTAAACTTTATTTTGGTGCGATGACTTCTGCACCACCCATGTATGGGCGAAGGGCTTCTGGAATGGTCACAGAACCGTCTTCGTTTTGGTAGTTTTCAAGAATAGCAGCGACGGTACGTCCGACTGCCAATCCAGAACCGTTCAACGTGTGAAGGAGTTTTACCTTGCCATCTGCTTCATCACGGTAGCGGATTTGCGCACGGCGAGCTTGGAAATCTTCTGTATTGGAACAGCTTGAGATTTCACGGTAGGTGTTTTGCGCTGGAATCCACACTTCTAAGTCATAAGTCTTAGCAGCTGAGAAGCCCATGTCTCCAGTGGAGAGAGCTACCACACGGTATGGAAGGTTCAGTTTTTGAAGGATATTTTCAGCATTGACAACCATTTTTTCCAATTCATCATATGATTCTTCTGGTTTAGCAAATTTCACCATTTCAACCTTATGGAATTGGTGCAAACGGATCAAGCCGCGAGTATCACGACCAGCTGAACCAGCTTCTGAACGGAATGATGGACTCATAGCGGTGAAGTAGATTGGAAGGTCTTTTCCATCAAGAATTTCATCGCGGTAGTAGTTCGTCAAAGGAACTTCAGCAGTTGGAATGAGGACATAATTGGTATCGCTAAGTTCAAAAGTATCTTCCTTGAATTTTGGATACTGACCAGTACCAAACATAGAATCATGGTTGACCATGTAAGGAGGGATGACTTCAGTGTAGCCTTCCTTGCCATGTTCGTCCAACATGAAGTTGTAGATAGCACGTTCTAAGCGAGCTCCAAGACCTTTGTAGAAGAGGAAACGAGCACCAGTGACTTTAGCACCGCGTTCCCAGTCAAGGATATCAAGGTCTTCTCCTAAATCCCAGTGAGCTTTTGGTTCGAAGTCAAACTCGCGAGGAGTTCCCCAACGGCGAACTTCAACGTTGTCATCCTCATCTGCTCCAACAGGGACACTATCAGCAGGGATATTTGGAAGGGTAGTAGTGAATTCAGTTAATTTGGCATCGATTTCAGCCAATTCTGTATCCAATGCTTTGACTTCTGCAGAGAGGGTTTGCATGGCAGCAATCTTATCATCTGCATTTTCCTTGTTGCGTTTAGCTTGTGCGATTTCAGCAGATACAGTGTTACGCTCTGCTTTGAGATTTTCTACTTTGACTAAGATATCTCGACGTTTAGCATCGATTTCTTTCATTTCATTCAAAATAGCTGCATCTACGCCACGTGTTGCCAATTTTTTAGCAACAGCATCAAAGTCTGTACGAATTCGTTTAATATCTAACATAGCTTCTCCTTTAACAAAAAACACACCTGTTAGAGTGTTGGAGTGGCAGAGCCACGGTTCCATCCAACTTCACAGGTGTGCACTTGATTCGATATTGTATTTTAAAGAAACGGTAGAATTTCAATTAAGATTTCTATCTGCTCGCAGCAACCGCAGACTTTCTGAAAGAACCTCTTAACTTACTTATCCGTTTGCGTCTATTATACAAGAAAAGATCCTATTTTGCAAATAGATTTTTAATTTTAGCCGTGATGATTTGGATCAACGTAGGAAGTTTGACAATTTTATCATTTCCCAGATGTTCCCGAGCAATCTTTAAAATTTTTCCAGAGTCTTTTGAAGCAAAGAGAAATTTTGATTCTCTGGTATAGATTTCAAAATGGCGGCTAATTTTATATCCGGATACATTGGCTCCGATTCGCTCGATTTCTTGCCAGGGAATTTGGATGTAGTCTTCAACATTAGCATCCGCATAAAATTCAAAAGCGGCATTCCCGACTAGGATTTTTCCAACCTTTCCCCCCACTCCAAGGTAAGAAACCCCTGTAGTATGGAATTCAACGGTTTTATTCAATGATTGAGCCATGAGATCCTCCTGTATTGCTGTTCACTCCATTATATCATAATAAAAAGAAGGCCGAAACCTTCTTTTTAGTTGATCTTTGCTTACATCAAGCCAGCAACGTGTGCTAATACACCGATTACAAAGAGAGCGATGATGATAGTGATTGGAGATACTTTTTTCTTCAACAACCACATACAAGCAAAAGTAAGAAGTAATCCCATCAAACCAGGAATCAATGAATCCAAGTTTTGTTGGAAAGTTGTAACTTTTTCAGGTGTTTGAGATAGGCCTGAACCAACTTGAGCGAAGGCTTCTTGGATACCCTTGTATCCTTCAGGAAGTTTATCCCAGTGGATATAAGCTTTGTCGTCTAATTTGACAGAAGAAACATTGAAGACGAATTTAATAGATACCCAACGTTCTACCAAGACAGCGAGGATGAACATCCCAAGGATAGAAGCCCCTTTAGTGATGTCTTGCAAGATCCCACCAGACATATCTTTAGTAATTTCGGAACCTGCTTTGTAACCAAGTTCTTGCGTGTACCACAAGAAGGCCATACGAATCGCATTCCATGCAATAAAGAAGATGAGTGGGCCAAGGATGTTACCAGACGCAGCAAGTGACGCACCAAGGGCACCAAGGATAGGACGTACTGTAAACCAGAAGACTGGATCTCCGATACCCGCCAAAGGACCCATCATACCAATTTTAACCCCTTGGATGGCAGCATCGTCAATAGCAGCACCGTTTGCTCTTTCTTCTTCAAGAGCAAGTGTTACCCCGATGATAGGAGCGGCAACGTATGGGTGAGTGTTAAAGAATTCCATGTGACGCTCAAGAGCGGCCGCTTGGTCTTCTTTCTTCGTGTAGAGTTTTTTGATAGCTGGGATCAATGAGTAAGCCCAACCCAAGTTTTGCATCCGTTCATAGTTCCAAGAACCTTGCAAGAAGGTTGAACGCCACCAAACTTTTTGACGATCTGATTTAGATAATTGTAATTTTTCAGTCATGATAGTGTCACACCTTTCTTAATAGTCTTCGAGAATGTCGCCGATTGGATCGTTAGAAGTAGCGGCTCCGCCACCTCCATTGCCACCTTTCTTAGAAAGAGTAAGGTAGATCAAGGCAAGGGCAACACCAATTGCTCCAAGAGCGATCAAAGTTAATTGGCTAACGGCTGCAAGAGCAAAACCAATGGCAAAGAATGGCCATACTTCACGGCTCGCCATCATGTTGATAACCATGGCATAACCAACGGCTACAACCATACCACCACCGATTTGCATTCCATCAGAGAGCCATTTTGGCATTTGTTCAAGAGCAGTTTTGACAGTTTCAGCAGGAATCATCAACAAGAGGGCTGCAGGAATGGCGATACGAAGACCTTGAAGAAGAAGGGCCACAAAGTGAGCGCGTTCTACACCTTTGATATCCCCTTTTCTAGCAGCAGCGTCGGCAGTGTGAACCAAACCAACGGAAAGGGTACGGACGATCATGGTCAAGAAAAGACCAGCAACTGCAAGTGGAATAGCGACACCTTGAGCGACAGCGATTCCTTTTGTACTGAAGTCTCCCCCAAGTACCATGATGATGGCAGCAGCGACAGATGCAAGGGCAGCATCGGGTGCAACTGCGGCACCAATGTTTGCCCAGCCAAGTGCAATAAATTGAAGTGAACCACCAAGCATAATGCCAGCAGTCAAATTACCTGTTACCAAACCGATTAAGGTACAAGCAACAAGGGGTTGGTGGAATTGGAATTGGTCAAGGATACCTTCAAGACCTGCTAAGAAGGCAACAACGACCACTAATACCATAGAAATAATAGACATGTTTAAAATCCTTTCGTAAGTAATCGATTATTGAACGTTCGCTTTGTTAATTAAGTCAAACAAATCTTTCTTAGAGTCATTTGGTACTTTACGGACATCAAATTCCACTCCAAGATCACGCATTTTTTCAAATGTAGCCACATCCTCTTTATCCATTGACAAGACATTGTTAACCATGGTTTTACCAGTTGAGTGGGCCATTGAACCAACGTTCAAGGTTTTAATCGGAACACCACCTTCGATGGCGCGAAGAGCATCTTGGGGTGTTTCAAATAAGATCAAAGCATGGGTATTTCCAAAACGTGGATCTTTTGCAACGTCGATCAATTTTTGAATTGGGACAACGTTTGCTTTCACACCATTTGGTGCCGCTTGTTTGATCAATTCCTTACGGAGTTCATCTTTGGCAACAGAATCTGAAGCAACAATGATCCGATCGGCTTTTGAATCAGGTGTCCAAGCAGTTGCGACTTGTCCATGAAGAAGACGTGTATCTAAGCGGGCAAGGTTAATCTTGAGTTTTCCATCTCCGATAACTGTTCCTTCTGGAATAGCAGCTTGGGCTACAGGAGCAGCAGCGGCTGTACTAGCTTCTTCAACAGGATTCAATTCTTCTGGAAGAGCTTTGACACCGTCTTTTGCTTCCTTAATGATGTTTGCAGCGACTTTATCAACGCCGGCATTTGCATCCATCAAACGTTCTGTATAAGCTTGAATCAACATCGGAAGGTTTAATCCTGTAATGATCGCAAATTTACGATCTGGATTTTCTCCCATGACGCGACTTGCTTGGT
>JAPJPE010000032.1:0-2080 GCA_030825825.1 Streptococcus sp.
TCCCTGCAAATAGAGTTCTTCCTGAAGCTTCAGCCACTTTGGATGACGATAAAAGAGTTGCTGCTGTATATACGTTAAAAATGTACGATCGAGCTCGACTGCCATTTGTTGCATGGGTTGCGAAAGATAAGGGGTCCGTAAGACTTCCAGTAAAGACCTTTGACCAAAAGGGAAAACTTCTGTTTGATAATGCAACCGCCCTCTCAAATCCTCATGGATGAGGTATTGCAGACGTAACTCTTTCTTTGTCAGATCCAATTCCCAAAGATGGAACCCGCGATTCTGACTAAAATAAAGAAAGCCAGCCTGTAGCTTTGTTAGTCTTTCCTTGAGCCACAACTTTTTACCAAGTAACCAATAGACCTGGTAACCATGGGATCGATAAGCATCGCTTCTCTCCTTCAAACGTTCTAAAGATAGGGAGCTGCACTGCACTTCCAAAGCTAAATTCTTGTCTACTACCAAAAGATCAGCAATTTGTTGAAAATCTGCTAAATAACTTTCTACCTCTGTTTTAGACTCCTTGGAGGCCCAGTCATAAAGACTGGCTTTCAATTCCAGATGTTCAAAACTCTCAGCTTCGTGATGGTAGGGACAATGCTGTAATTTTACATGAGCAAAATGAGCCCGTAGAACCGAGCCATTTTTTAGACGCACTGGACTATGACAAGCTAAGCAATAGAAGGGACCTTCTGTCACAGCTGGGATCTCTTCCATACAGTTCCACCGCTTTTGATTGTTATCCATGGCAATAAACATAGGCCCACCTCCTCATCTATATCATTCGAAAAAAAATAGGAAAAAGGCTGGAAATTTCCAACCTTTTTTTGCTATTATTCGTCAGAATCTGAGTCTGAATCGTCACTAGAATCATCAGCAACAGGAGATTTACTCAATTCTTTCTGCATATCTTTCATCTCTTTACGAGTACTTTCCAACTCTTCTCGAGCATCTTTCAAGCTTTCGATCAGAGCTTCACGGTCTTCTTTAGGAACGACAGTACTATCTGAACCGATGCTTTCCAAGCCTTTATTAAAGATATCTTTTTGGTTTTCCAATTCTTGCTTCAAGGCACTAATCGTTGCATCGTATTGTTCTTTTGCAGAACCTGTCACAGAAGTCCCTGCTTCTTCAGTAATAGAAACAGATTGATCCATTAATTTTGCAAACAACTTTTTGAAGTCTCCAACTGTTTTAGCCTTGTTGATTTCAGCATCTGTTAAGAGGCTAGAAGATGACGTATCTTCTGAATCTGTTGAAGTATCCTTACTTTTTGAAGTGTTGGCAGATTTGCTCGTCACTTTAGTCGTTGATTGACTGTTTGAAGTTTCCTTCTTTGTGTCTTGTTTGTTTGAACAAGCAGCTAGGGAAACAATCGTCAAAAGAGCAGCTGTCGATAAGATTATTTTTTTCATAAAATGGTCTCCTTTATATTTATTTTACCTCATTCTATCATCGAATACTTTGACTGTCAAATTAATCACTAGTTCTTAATAATAGCAAAAAAGTTGGACAAAACACTGTGAAATCAATGTTTCTGTCCAACTCCTCGATGATTAGTCATACAATTGTAACAATTTCATTAGTCTACTTTGCCACCAAAAAGGCCGTGAGCCTTCCCTTGGGGCATTTTTAAGGCAAAGCTCAGCAAAAAGACGATCCCTACAACCCCTGCTAAAAAGAAACTCATGACTTGGTAACCGCCTCTTTCAATACAGAGGGCTGCGAGGGGTTGTAAAAGAATGGTTCCTAAATAACGAGCTCCTTGGACAATGGCCATGGCAAGAACCAAGTCTTTGCCATTTACCTGTTGGGCGATAAACCGTAAGGAGACCATAATCAAAACCATCCCTGTTGTATGCTTGGCTAAAAGAGTCAAAAGCACTTTTAAGAAGACAGGACTTGGAAGAGCGTAGACAACATATTGAGCAAAAATAATCCCGATTGGAAGAGCGATCAAAACCCGTAAAAGCCAGTGGTCCATGAATCGATCAGAGAAAAAGATCAAGGGAGCTTCCACTACGACGGAGATAGCTACAACCGTAGAGGCAATATGGACTGGTAGACCACTATCCATGAG
>JAPJPE010000032.1:2180-12013 GCA_030825825.1 Streptococcus sp.
CGGAGATAGCTACAACCGTAGAGGCAATATGGACTGGTAGACCACTATCCATGAGTAGCTCAGGAATATAGGTATGACCAATATTTCCAACCCCTGAAGCCAACCCAATCAACACAATAAAGAAGAGATAAGGTCCATTGTGAAGAAGAGGACGAATAGAGACAGGGTGTTTTTCCTTTTCTACGACTATCTCTTTTTTCTTCATTCGAACCGCACTTAGGCAGAAGAGACTCAATACAATAGTGATCAAAACCGTATAATAGACAGCTTGGGGGCTAAACTGATGATAGACCCAGCCGGCTATTTGGACACCGACCGAGTAGCCAATGGTTCCCCAAACGCGAATCTTCCCAAAAGCGTATGGACTTTGCGTTGCAAATACTTCCATCATGGGAGCTGTCCCATTCAAACAGACTAGAACAATCCCATAAAAAACGGTCAGCCAAAAGAGATTGGGGGCCCAAAGAAAACCGAAGACACCACCAATGATCACACTCAGACTGAGGGTCGTCATTTTTACGATTCCAAATCGCTCATTGATATACCCAAAGAAGGGTTGGGCTACCATGGATAAGAAAAAGGCAACCGATACCAAGGTCGACACTTGAGTTGCACTATAGTGCTTTCCCATCAAATAAACGGAAATAAGGGTCGTAAAGAGAGATGTGGACATAAAATAAAAACTATAGAGCAGCATATAAGCCGCATAAGAATTTCGGAATTTTTTCATTTAAATCCTTTCTAAAAATATCGGAATGGGACAATGACAAAACCCAACTGACAATCAGTTAGGTTTTATTTTATTCTTTATTATAGCGCTTTTGAGCCTCTTTTTTGCGTCTCTCACGACTTTGTTTTTCAATCGAAAGAATGATGATAAGAATAAGAATCGGAATCAAGATCAGGAAGTGATCCAGCGAAAGCCATTTACTGTGCTTAGCCGTTGTCTTTTTCCCACTTACTGTTTCTTTGACAAGCTCTGGCTTGGATCCTTCTTCCACCTTCATATCATCTCGGATACCTTCAGACAAGGTGTAGAGATCATTATCTACTGTCAGATAGCCATCTTTTACCGCAAGGGTCGGTTCTTTAGCACCTTTTTTGACCGTTGCATAGAAGGGTTTTTCGAGTGTATAGGTCTTGCCGTCAATCTTCTGGACACCTGCATCTAACAATTTTTTATAGCCAAAATCTTTATAAGCTTTTTCGATCAAGGCATTGCCAAACGGGTGACGGTAATATTCCCCATCTTGGTCTGCCCAATCTCCTACGCCCATAATGACAGCAATTAAGCGCTGATTGCCCCGTTTGATGGTCGCGATATAGTTGAAAGCTCCACGAGGACTTGATCCAGTTTTTAAACCATCCACACCTTTCAAAGCATACTTGGCTCCTGGCAATGAATAATTGTAGGTATCAAAGGTTTCCTCATACGGAGTCCCTTTTTTGACCGTGACTTGTGCTTGATTGGTATAGTTTAAAATATCTGGGTATTGATTGATAAAATGATAGACCAAAATCCCTAAATCACGCGCAGTTGTCTGGTTGGCCGCATCATTTGGATAATTGTTGACCTGATAGTAGCCTTGCAAGGTGGAGATGGCCGCCCCACTCGGGTTATTCCAGACCGTGTTGGTCATCCCTAATTCCTTAGCCTTGGCATTCATGCGCTCGATAAAGGCATCTGGATCATTGTTGGACATAAGATTGGCCAACATGAGGGTCGATACATTTGAGGATGGAACCACTGTCATGGTAATCAACTCAGGAATGGTGTAGTCTACCCCAGCAACAATATTATTGTTGGAGATCTCATAGATCTTTCCGATCGCTTGGTCTGAAGCGGTCGCCTTGATCACTGTATCCTTACTGATCTTGCCATTTGCCATATCTTCAAACAAGAGATAGAGCGTCATGAGCTTACTCATGCTGGCAGGATCTCTGACTTCATCGATATTGTCTTTCCAAAGAACATTGCCCGTATTTCCGTCAATAATAAGCGAAGAATGTGGACGGTTAATGGCTTGGACATTGTCATTTGGATACATCTTTTGCGCCATATCCACCAATTCATCCGCACTCGCTAGAATTGGCTGGCATAAGAGACTCAGAAGGAGGCAAATATGGATCAAATATTTTTTTATCATAAACTTTTCCTTTATAACAGACTAATCAGCTGGAGGCTAAAATAAGCTTCTAGCCCTCATGCCCTTTCCTCTTGTCTCCCAGTAGATGAAAAGAGCTAATCCCAGCAGATAATTACTTGTATTGTACCATATTTTGAAGCAGAAAAAAACCTATCTGGCCCGAATAAATCGGCGATAGGTCCTGTTTTTTATCGACTTAACAAGCTCAAGGCTTCCTTATCCGCAATAATGGTCACATTTGGATGTCCTTGAAGGGCACTAGCTGGCACTTTTTCAGTCCTTTCACCCTCTACTGTACCTTTGATTGCTTGGGCTTTTGATTCCCCATAGGCAAACAAGACAATCGATTTCGCTGCTAAGATATTAGCAATTCCCATCGAAATGGCTTGGGTTGGTACATCTTCGATCTTATCAAAGAAACGAGAATTAGCCTCAATGGTAGAGTCATCCAACTGAACTAAGTGGGTCTGACTATCAAAGGATGTCCCTGGCTCATTAAAACCGATATGCCCATTGCGTCCGATTCCCAAGATTTGTAGGTCCACTGGATGGTCTTCGAGTATTTTGTTATAACGGATCACTTCCTGATCGGCAGATTCTTCTACACCTGATGGGAGATAACTTTCTTTGAATGGTTTGGCATCAAAGAGGTTTTTCTCCATAAAATACCGATAAGATTGAGGATCATCTCCCGTCAACCCTACGTATTCATCTAAGTTCACACTGATTAGATTAGACAGATCCAGATCACTTTCACGAATTTGTTTATAAAACTCAAGGGGACTGCTTCCAGTCGCAAGACCTAAGGTTTGAGCACCTTCCTTTAAGGTTTCTTTTAATATATCAAAGGCAACTTTTCCACCTTCAATTTGGTCCTTTACTTCAATAATGTTCATTGGATAGACCTCCTATTTCTCTATGCTTTTATTATATGGTATAGACCAATTTTTGTCAAGTGAAACCGCTATCTTTTTCTGGCATTTTTTTCATTTTCAAGTCGATTCGTGATATAATGAAAGGTATGATTGTATCACTATTATTCATCATTTTTTTGATCGGACTCCTTGTCTTTCTCTTATCTTTCTTGATTCATCAAAGAAAGATTCTCAAGGTCCTGATCTTTTTGATGGGAATCTGCCTGATGCTCTTAGCGGTCGGGACTACCATCTATCTACTCACAAATTTATTATAAAAGGAGCGCAAATGAATACCAACGACTTTGACTTTGATTTGCCTGAAGAACTGATTGCCCAAACCCCTCTTGAAAAACGAGATGCCTCTAAACTCTTGATCCTTGATCGAAAAACAGGGCAATTCCAAGACCGTCATTTTGATGCAATTTTGGATGAATTGGAGCCAGGAGATGCTCTTGTCATGAACAATACGCGCGTTCTCCCTGCCCGTCTTCATGGAGTCAAACCAGAAACAGGTGGTCACGTCGAATTCCTTCTCCTTAAAAATACGCAAGATGACTGTTGGGAAGTCTTGGCAAAACCTGCAAAACGCTTAAAGGTAGGGGCTACAGTCAGCTTCGGAGATGGTCGTTTGACCGCAACTGTCGAGGAAGAATTGGAACATGGAGGGCGCATCGTTCGCTTCCACTACCAAGGCATCTTTTTAGAAGTTTTGGAAAGCCTTGGTGAAATGCCACTTCCTCCCTATATTCACGAAAAGCTTGCTGACCGCGAGCGCTACCAAACCGTTTACGCCAAAGAAAATGGTTCTGCTGCAGCTCCAACGGCAGGTCTTCATTTCACCCAAGAATTGCTCCAAAAGATTGAAGCAAAAGGTGTTCACCTGGTCTATTTGACCCTTCATGTGGGCCTAGGAACCTTCCGTCCAGTATCCGTGGACAATCTTGAAGACCATGAGATGCACTCTGAATTTTACCAACTTTCTGAAGAAGCTGCCGCGACCCTTCGTCAGGTAAGAGCTGCAGGAAAACGCATCGTGGCCGTCGGAACGACTTCTATTCGGACCCTTGAAACGATTGGCAACAAATTTGATGGAGACATCCAAGCTGATTCAGGCTGGACCAATATTTTTATCAAACCAGGTTATGAATGGAAAGTCGTCGATGCCTTTTCAACCAACTTCCACCTTCCAAAATCAACTCTGGTCATGTTGGTTTCTGCCTTTGCCGGCCGTGAATTAACCCTCGAAGCATACCACCATGCTATTCAAGAACGCTACCGATTCTTCAGTTTTGGGGATGCTATGTTCATCAAGTAAAGGAGTCTCTCATGAATAAAATTGAAAGTCGCCACCGCTTGATCCGCTCTATCATTTCTGAGCGTAGGATTCATACCCAACAAGAACTCCAAGAAGCCTTAGAAGCCAATGGCGTTCTCGTTACCCAGTCCACCCTTTCACGGGATGTTAAATCCTTGAATCTAGTAAAAATTAACGAGGGGGATAGTTCCTACTATGCCATGAACACCATCGCTCCTTCCCGTTGGGAAAAGCGCCTGCGGATGTATATGGAAGATGCCTTAGTCATGTTACGGCCGGTTCAAAACCAAGTCGTTGTAAAAACTCTTCCAGGTCTTGCCCAATCCTTTGGAGCTATCTTAGATGCATTGGAACTCCAAGAAATTGTAGCCACCATCTGTGGAGATGATGTCTGTTTGGTTATCTGCGAAGACAATCAAGGAGCTTTGGATTGCTTTGAAAAATTAAAAGAATTCACCCCACCCTTCTTCTTTAGTAAATAAAAAGTTTGGAAACCAAGTTTCCAAACTTTTTAAAATGTAGACAAACCATCTTAAAATAAGGTGAGCGATTCTGCAAAAAAATTAAAATATGTTCTAATTTTTTGAATGAATTAAGAAAACACTGAAACTTTCCGCCGTGAGAAAAGTGCCTGAAACAAAATTGTTTCAGGCACTCGGAATTATTGAGACCTTAGGCTCAATAATTAGTCTTGGAACTTCGTAGAAGTTCACTGACGTCCGTACTCACCTAAGGAAAGTTTTTAGTATAAGTTTGTCTTCAATCTGAAAGTTTAGAAACTTGGTTTCCAAACTTTTTATGTTGTAGCTAAGCGTTGAATGGCTTCTCGATAGATTTCCATCGCAGCGTAGAGATCGTCAATTTTTGCCCGTTCATTGGCCTGATGCTCGGTCTGTTCTGCACCCGGGAAAAGAGCCCCAAAGGCAACACAATTTTCCATGGTCCGCGCAAATGTCGCACCACCAGAAGACATAGCTGGCGTCTTATCACCAGTTTCTTCCTGATAGACGGCCATCAAAGAGCTGACTAAAGGACTATCCAAAGGAACATATAAAGGAGCCAAATAATCAAACTCTTCATATTCCAACTGATAACTAGCTGCAATTTCTTGCAAACGAGCTACCAAGGCATCCTTGTCTGCTAAGACGGGGATCCGAATATCAATTCCGATTTCCGATTGTTCTTGATCGATCACAAAGGTCGCAAGATTAAAGGAAAGATCGCCACTTGGTTCATCTGTAATTCTGCCAAATAGAGCTTCACCAGTCGCATCCTCACCAACAGCATCTGCGATAAAGAGCAAAGCTGGATGGGGTTGGATGAGGGATAAACTTTCCGATAAACCGACAATGGCATTCACTCCTTCAGCTGCATCTTTAGAGTGCTTGGAAACACCCAAAACCGTTACAGAATCTTCAGTTTGGCTATACTGAACCCCACTTTGATCCAAAACAGGAAGCAACTCTTCCAAACGATGACCAGCATAGGTCGCCTTATCCGGAACAACATTGAGGGCCTGACCAGCCTGTAAGGGAAGATCATCCCAACCTGGACCATGCAATTTCACTTGTAATAAGCCTTTTTCAGCATAGGTTAATGGGAAAGAAGAATCCGGTGCAAATCCAAGATCTGCTTGCTCTTCGATTTGGTTGTAGCGGTTCATACAGCGCCACAAGGTTTCTTCATCCGTCCCAAAGATAAAGCGGATTCGTTTGGTAAACTGGATGCCATCATCTAACAAACTCTTAACTGCATAGAGGGCAGCGAGGGACGGCCCCTTATCATCCTGCACACCACGACCTACTAAATAATCACCGACAATAGTCGCTTCAAAAGGTGGCGTTTGCCAATCTTGTAAATCACCGGCTGGAACAACATCCAAGTGACAAAGAACGGCCAGGAGTTCTTCCCCCTGACCGATCTCTGCATATCCATAGTATCCTTCAGGATCTATATATGTTTGAAAACCTAATTCTCGAGCAAGCTCTAAGGTTTTTTCTAGGACATCTTGGATAGCTTGTCCAAACGGTGTTCCATTTTCCCCTTCATTTAATACAGAAGGGTAAGAAATGATGGTTTGAAGAGAGTTTAAAAACTGCTCTTTCACATCGTCCTTTATTCTATTTTTCATGAAACACCTCACTCACTTCTTATAGGAATGGAACGAAGGTTCCAAGAAGAAGGAGAATAATTGTTACTACAATGATAGCAACGACAAGTTTTGCCATGAATTTCCACCAAGTAGCAATGTTGATGCGTCCAAGAGCAAGAGCTCCCATTACAATACCAGAAGTTGGTGCGATCAAGTTCAAGACACCAGATGCTGATTGATAGGCAGTGATGATCAAGCTAGGACGTACATGTACGAATTCTCCAAGAGGAGCCATGATACCCATTGTCGCGCTGGCAAGACCAGATGATGATGGGATCAAGAATGACATTGGCAAATAGAAAATGTAAGTCAAGACGATGAAAACTTGAGATGAAAGTCCACTGAGTCCTTCTTTACCCCAGTTCAAGATAGTATCAGTGATCATACCGTTGTTCATGATGACTTGGATACCACGAGCGATTGCTACGATAAGGGCAACACTCAAGAGGTCAGCTGCACCATTCATAAAGGATGAAATAATTTTATCTTCTTTCAATCCGTAAACGATACCGATTAAAATACCCATAAAGGCAAAGAGCATTGCTCCTTCAGGGAAGTACCATGAACCGAGAGCTTGAGTTGAAGTACCAACAATCTTACCAACTACTGGAAGGCCTGTTAACCAAGTGTTAAAGTCACTGAAAATAGTAACATGGAGATCATTCCAAGGAATGAAACTCAAGACCATCAAGACAAAGGTCAAAACAAAGAGTACAAAGACTTGTTTTTGTTTCTTTGAAAGAGTTGAATTAACATTTTCATCATCTTCACCAACATTGAAGAATTTCATATCTTCTTCACGAGTTGCATAGGTGAGAGATTTGGTTGGGTCTTTTTGGATCTTATCTGCATACTTGTAAACAAACCAAGTGCTAAGACCAGTTAAGACAACCCAGAAAATCAAACGAAGGATGATACCTTCACCAAGACCAACACCTGCAGTTGAAGATGCGATACCTGTTGCAAATGGGTTCAAGGTAGATGCCAAACATCCAATCTGTGAACCGAGCAAGATAATGGCTACCCCAGTCAAACTATCAAATCCAACGGCCATCATAACTGGCACAAGGAGCGGATAGAAGGCCATGGTTTCTTCACCCATACCATACGTTGTACCACCAAGAGCAAACAAAGGCATAAGAACCAAAATCAACATTTTTTCGCGACCTTTGTATTTCTTCACGATGGAAGCAATACCAGTGTCTAGCATACCAGTTTCATTGACAACACCAAGGAAACCACCGACCATTAAGATGAAGAAGGCTACATCAATCGCCGCACTAGTTTCTTTAATCAACGAACCTTTTTCAGGTGTTGTTCCTAGCATGGCACGAATAGGAGCCATCAAGACATCCCAAATCCCTTGAGGATTTTGCGGTTGTGACTTATAAACACCATCCACAAAAGCTCCAGCTGGGATAATCCAAGTCAACACTGCCATAATAGCAATGATGATCAACAATACGGTATAAGATGAAGGCATCTTAAACCCTTTTTTAGCTTTTTCACTCATTTGTCTTCCTCCTAACGCAACAAAGTGTGAGTGAGATTTTACAAGAACATCTTGTAAAACGCTTACCTATAGATTTATTCTATCACAATAAGCTTTAAAATACTAGTTTTTTCCTAATTTTTCATTAGTCTTTTTGGATGATTGTTCCACTTTCAGACTCAATCAAAGCGCCAAGGTTTTCAAGTGAAGTGATGACTGCTTTTCCTTCTGGACGACCATTTACAAAGGCGATCGCAGCTTCTACTTTAGGAAGCATGCTTCCTGGTGCAAATTGGTCTTGTTTGATGTACTCTTCCAATTGAGCGACATTGACATGTTCCAATTTTTCTTGATCTGGTTTGTTATAGTTCACAAAGACATAGTCTACACCTGTCAAAACGATGAAGAGGTCTGCTTCTACTAACTCAGCCAAACGTTGTGATGCAAAGTCTTTGTCGATAACAGCTTCAACACCAGATAGGCTACCATCTGCTTCTTTCACAACTGGGATACCGCCACCACCGGCTGCAACAACGACTTGACCGTCGTTCAACAAAGTACGAATGGTATTGATTTCTTTGATATCCACTGGTTTTGGTGAAGCAACAACTTTACGCCAGCCACGACCAGCATCTTCTTTGAAGGTTGCTCCTGATTTCTCAGCTTCTGCTTTTGCTTCTTCTTCTGAGTAGAATGGGCCAATTGGTTTGCTGAGGTTAACAAAAGCTGGGTCGTTCTTATCAACAACGACTTGTGTCACAACAGAAGCCACATCTTTTTCAATTCCTTCTTCAAGAAGAGCATTTTGAAGAGCATTTTGAAGCCAGTAGCCAATGCTTCCTTCGGTCATAGCAACTAATGAATCCAATGGGAAAGCTGGGTTCTTTTCAGAATTTGCAGCCAAGTGTTGGAGTAAGAGGTTCCCTACTTGAGGACCATTTCCGTGAGTGATGATCAACTCATCCCCATTTTTGATTAATTTAACTAAGTGTTTAGCTGTTTCTACAAGTGCTTCTTGTTGAGCTTTTGCAGAAGGATCAGATGAGAGAATAGCATTTCCTCCCAAAGCAACGACGATTTTTCTTGACATGAATTTTCCCTTTCTATAAAAAATAGGGGCAGGACTAAAGCTAGCAGTCCAGCCCCTATAGCTGTTGGTATACGGTTATAAAGTCTTAAACTTTTGGAATGTACATGTTACCAAGAGTAGCCGCCATGACTGCTTTGATTGTGTGCATACGGTTTTCAGCTTGGTCAAAGTGACGAGCATATTTGCTACGGAACACTTCGTCAGTAACTTCCATTTCTTCTACGCCGAATTTTTCAGCAACATCTTTACCATAAACAGTGTTTGTGTCGTGGAAAGCTGGCAAGCAGTGCAAGAAGATCAAGTCTTCGTTATCAGCTTTCTTAACCAATTCCATGTTTACTTGGTAAGGTTTCAAAAGGGCAACGCGTTCTGCAAATTTGTCTTCTTCACCCATAGATACCCAAACGTCAGTGTAAAGTACATCTGCACCTTTCACAGCTTCGTCAGCATCTTCAGTGATCAAGATATGAGCGCCACTTTCTTTTGCAAATCCTTCTGCCAATTCAACGATTTCTTTTTCTGGGAAGAGTTCTTTTGGTGAGAAGATGTGTACGTTCACGCCAAGGATAGCACCTGTTACAAGAAGGCTATTCGCAACGTTGTTACGTCCATCACCACAATATACAAGTGTCAAGCCTTCCAAACGTCCAAAGTTTTCTTGAACTGTCAAGTAGTCTGCAAGCATTTGAGTTGGGTGCCATTCGTCAGTCAAACCATTCC
>JAPJPE010000033.1 GCA_030825825.1 Streptococcus sp.
ACAACCTTTTCCTCTTTAATTATGTCGCTAAAACACCAAGCATTGATTTCTTAACTGGCCAAGATCTCTTCCAGATGAGTCACCAAGCCATTCTGGATCGAATCGATCAATTTTTAGAAAACCAAACCGCGGTCTATCTTTCTATTGATATGGATTGCTTTGCGGTCGGTTCTGCCCCTGGTGTTAGTGCCATCCAATCACTTGGAGTCGATCCCAAACTAGCCCTCATGCTTCTCCAACACATTGCCGCTAGTGGTAAGCTAATCGGATTTGATGTCGTAGAAGTTTCTCCTCCTCATGACATTGACAACCACACTTCAAATCTTGCTGCGACCTTTATCTTTTACTTAACCCAAATATTGGCGCAACAAAAACTGAACTAAGAACATTTCGAGTCACGAAAAAAGCATAGAAACACTCATTGCTAGGGTGTCTCTATGCTTTTTCTTCATTATCAGACGCAGTAGCCTTTCCGACAAAGATCCGAAAGGAGGCCTGACCACTTATCCTTTCCCTATTTTTAGGCACCCTACATGTCTTTTAATTTCTTAAGAAACTGACGATCTCTGTAGGGATTCAAGTGTTGCTCTGCCACTTTCTTATAGTAATTCTTCTCTTCTTTCAAGAAGATACTCAGGGCAGGATCGAGCTCTTCTCCCTTCTCCTTTTGATTAGATAAGAAAGCTAATAGATAATGAACCATCCCCTTATCCCGTGAATTAGCTGATGGATTCATCGTCCTTTCTTTTCGAGCCAGATAATCCGCAAGTTTCTCTTGATCCCCTTGCTGGCAGGCGATTAAGGATTGATAAAATTCGAGCAATTCTTCCTTCCAAGGAAAACGAACACTGGATAAAATCTTCTGGGATCTGTCAAAACAGAGGCGTGCTTGAACCAAATCTCCCTTCCAATAATAGGCGATGCCCAGATCAATATCAAATACGACACGGACAGAATCAACCGCTTGATCTCCCACCAAACGCAAGACCTCTTCTAGGTGGGTGACGGCTACTTGGAAATGACCCCTAATTTGCTCTATTTCAGCGAGGTAGGCCAAAGAAGCCGCAATTTGAATGGCATACTTGGTCTGCATACTATTGGTCAAACTAAAGCAATCAATGGAGCGATACAGATGCCGGGTCGCCTGCTCCTCATCCCCAACCATCAGATGATACAAGCCTTTCAAGCGCAACTGGATCGCGATTATCTCATGATTGTTGGCTTGGATGGCATCTTCTAGAGCCAAATCTGTATAATAGGCCATCTCAGAGATATTTTCAGTTTGAATGCAATAATAAATGATTTGCCGATACCCCTCTAAGAGGAAGTCTGACTGTTTGAGTTCCCGCGCATAGGAGATGACTTTTTGGATATCATGAATCCCCTTTTGATACTCCCCACTTCGAATAAAATAGCGGCCTTCTAGGTACAAGTAACGCAGTTGCAAATACTTGTATTCTCTATCTCTTTGGTGCCTTGAAAATAGGTTATCTAATTCTTGGCGTAAGTGGGATAGCTCTCCCAAAATGTCCAAATGGCTATTTGTACTATCTGATAGGAGCCCCTCATCTGCCTTGGAATAAATCGGAAACAGTTCATGCTCCAGCTGAAGGATTTCTTCTAAGTAGGTCAACTCAAACGATAAGGAGCGCAAGGGATTTTGCGATTGTTTGTATTGGTAGGCAATTTCCTTATAAAAGAGAAGGTCCGTCGAATCTTCTAAGGTTTCTTCCAATTTTTGCGCAATTTGTTGGTGGAAGAGGCGCCGTCTAGCTGGCGAGAGGAGATGGTAAAAGTACATGGCTACCAATTGCTTGCAAAATTGAACCAAGAGATCCTCCCCTTCTTCTACGATTGAGACGATCCCTCTTTCAGATAATGGCTCAACTAATTCTGTCAAAACAGGAAGCTCTGTAGCTGTTAATTCCGCCAAGATAGACAGGGAGATTGGCTTATGAAAACAAGATAAGTAGTGAAGAAGGGCCTCTTCCTCACTGCTCATATCCCCAAGTTCCTGAGAAAGATAAGCTTGGATGATATCCGGCAAGGGCTCTAAATTTTCATTTTCTTTCCACTCTTCGATATAGCTGGACAGGAAGAACGGACTGCCCTCACTCCATTCGACCATCTGCTCTATCACGACCGGCTCTATTGCTCCCAGTTCCCCTTTCAAGAGAGCACGACTTTCACTTGGTTCAAAATTGGTCAACTCTAGTTGAGACAAGCGTTTCTCTACCTTCAAGCCCCCCAAGAAGTTGACGAAGAAATCTGGTAGGGGTTCTTCCGCTGTAAAAATTAGTTGGCATTTCTCCTGATTTCTTCGCTCTTCTAGTTGTTTCACTTTTTCTAGAGACACTGCATCGATCCACTGGGCATTTTCAAGAAGAATCAGGAGCGGTTTTTCTTTGCTAAGGCCTTGAAGCTGATTCCACACTGAAATGAGATCATCCTCCCCTTCCAGAAATGGAATCCCCATCTCATCTCCCAGTTTCTCTAGAGCTTGTTTGAGATCATTCCAAATACTTCCTTCGTAGCGTTGACTAGTAGCTTTTCCTTCAACCTTGATAAAGTTAAAACTGCGATTGGACATCAAGACCAACTGTCGTAACAGACGTTTCTTACCTGTTCCAGATTGCCCTATCACGAGAAAAGGACCTACTGCTTCACCCGTCTCGACTAAGGAAAGGTATTCCTCGAGTTGTGAGAGTTCTTGTTTCCGACCAAAAAAGGAAAGTTCACGGATATTCAAGCGATTCGTCAGTTTATGAGTTCGTTTGGCTTCCAAAACGGAGTGATAAAGTTCCTCAATCGCTCGACTGGGACGCACACTGAGCTCGCGATCCAATAAATCGACAAGTTTATAATAGGTCTCGAAAAATTTTCCTAGTTGGTGATGGAAACTATAATACTCCATCAAGAGCTGGTAGTTTTTCTCTTCAAATTCATCCAGCTCTACCAAATGATGGAGCAAGAGTTCTATACTAGGATCTCCGAAACCGACCTTTTTAATTTTTTGATAGCAGCTTTCGACGTAAAGCTTCCTATAAGCATCCCGTTTGCGAGAAGCCCACTGATCAAAGTCTTCATCATCCTTGACATAGAAGCCCTCTAAAAAGTCTCCCCTATAAAGATCCAAGGCACTTAGTGGATCTCTTTCAAAGAGCTGGACATCCAAAGAAAGACTCAAATCAGGATTAAGAGCCAAACTGCTCCGGCTTGGAGAGACAATGATATCTCCCTCAAAGATTTTATTGGCTTGGTAAACCGTATTCCGTAAGTTTTTGCGGGCTACTTGGTTTTCCTTAGCTCCCCAAAGAATACCGGCGATTTCATCACGGTTGACCTGGCCCATAACTGCTAAGTAATAAAGTAAGGCCTCCATCTTCGAAAAAGAAAAACGAATATCTTTCTGATTGAAAACAACCTTAGGGGGTCCAAATAATTTCAGCTTAAGCTCTTTCTTCATTGCAAGCGCCTCCAAAAACTTCATATTAATACTATAAAAAAAAAGTTGGTTTTTAGCAAGTGATTGACCCGAATAAAAAGAGACTGAGAACTATTCTTTCTCAATCTCTACACTTCCTGCTAAAAGTGTTGATTAATTCACTTCAAAACTCGGTTGATGAGCAAATAAAGCCTTTGTTGCTTGGTAGACGTGGTAAGCGACATCTTCATTGTTCATGGTGTAAAGATGGACCCCTGCCACATCTTGAGTAACCAAATCAACGATTTGATCGACTGCATAAGCCAAGCCAGCTGCGCGAAGAGATTCTGGATCATGCTCATACTTGTCTAGAATGGCTTTAAACTTCCGTGGGATATGAACATTTTCACAAGTTTTGAGGAGACGAAGGGCCTGGTTTCTGTTAAGAATCGGCATCACTCCTGCATGAATAGGAACATTGATCCCAGCTAAAGTACACTTATCTTGAAAATCATAGAAACGCTCATTGTCAAAGAAAAGTTGAGTGACCAAACTAGAGCACCCTGCATCTACCTTCTTTTTAAGATTTTGAATATCTGAAATTTGGTTTGGAGAATCCGGATGTCCCTCAGGATAGCAAGCACCAATCACCTCAAAATGGGGAGCTTCTGTTTTAATAAATTCAATCAGATCCGTTGCATAACGAAAGTCTTTTAAAGGTTCCACACCAGGGATAATATCCCCACGCAGAGCCAAAATCCGATGAACTCCTACTTCATCTAACTCATGAAGAGTATCGGCCACTTTTTCCTTGCTCAAATAGACGGCTGGCAAGTGAGCAATCGTCGGAATAGACAATTCATTTTGAATGTAATTGGCTAAAGCAACCGTCGTCTCTTTGATATTGTATTTATTATTGCTAGCGGTCACACTAATAAAGTGAGGAGCTAGCTCCTGCATATTTGCCAAAGCACGTAAGAGTTTGGCATTGCCTACTTCAGGATTTGGAGGAAAAACTTCAAATGACAGAGACGGTGTGTGTTGTGACATATTCTATCCTTTTCTTTTGTTTCTTTGATCAAGAACTCTGAGCCACTATTTCTAGGATAAGGGAACGATTCGAAAACCCTCTACACGATGATAGAAGGTCCTCGAAACATTTCTTACAAGTGTTCACGCGCTTCTTTAGCAGCATTAACGAGTTTGATCAAGCTTTCTTTTGTTTCTTTAATTCCACGAGTCTTCAAACCACAGTCAGGGTTGATCCAAACTTTGCCACTTGGTACTTTTGCCAAGATTGCTTCAATAGTGTGATCGATTTCACCGTCTTGTGGGACACGTGGTGAGTGGATATCGTAAACCCCAGGTCCAACTTCTGTTTGGAAGTTTTTGGCTTTCAACTCATCCAAGATTTCAAGGTTTGAACGGCTAGCTTCAAATGAGATGACGTCTGCATCCAAGTTGTCGATAGCTGGGATGATATCTGTAAATTCTGAGTAACACATGTGAGTGTGGATTTGTGTGTCTGGTGCAACAGTTGAGTGTACCAAACGGAAGGCTGGAATCGCCCAGTCAAGGTAGTCTTCGTACCAGTCGCTACGACGGAGTGGCAATTTTTCACGAAGAGCAGCCTCGTCGATTTGGATGATCTTCACGCCTGCAGCTTCAAGGTCAAGAACTTCATCCTTGATGGCAAGAGCGATTTGAAGAGTTGAATCCTTGATAGAGATGTCTTCACGTGGGAATGACCAGTTAAGAATTGTAACAGGTCCAGTCAACATCCCTTTAACAGGTTTGTTAGTACGGCTTTGTGCGTAGCTAGACCATTTGACAGTGATAGGGTTGAGACGAGTTACATCACCCCAGATGATTGGTGGTTTCACCCCACGCATACCGTATGATTGTACCCAACCATTCTTAGAGAAGAGGTAACCTGACAAGTTTTGACCGAAGTACTCAACCATGTCATTCCGCTCGAATTCACCGTGTACAAGTACGTCAAATCCAACTTCTTCTTGCCATTTGATCCATTCGTCGATCGTTTCAGCAAGGAAGGCATCGTATTCTTCTTGTGTCAATTCACCCTTACGGAAGGCCAAACGTTTAGCACGAACTTCCTTAGTTTGAGGGAATGAACCGATGGTAGTTGTTGGAAGTGCTGGAAGCTTGAAGGCTTCTTTTTGGATTTCTTCACGTTCTGCGAAAGCTGGCAAACGAGTGTAGTCTGCTTCTGTCAAAGCTGCGATGCGAGCATGAAGTTCAGCATTTGCTCCAACGCGTTCTGTTGCAAAGAGTTCTTTGTTAGCAGCAAGAGCTTCTGCACCTTGACCGTTACGGATGGCATCCAAGTCACGCAATTCACCCAATTTTTCAACCGCAAAGGCGAAGTGGTTCAAAATAGCTGGTTCAAAATCTTCATTAGCAGTTGTAAATGGCACATGAAGAAGAGAGCAAGAAGTCGTCAAGACAACCTTTTCAGCTGGAACTTGATCCAAGATTTCTAAGCTCTTTTCATAGTTGTTTCGCCAGATGTTCTTCCCATTTACAATACCTGCATAAAGAGTCTTATCAGCTGGGAAGCCACCTTTCACCAATTCAAGTGTTTTCTTGCCTTCAACAAAGTCAAGACCAATACCATCAACTGGCAAGTTCACAAGGTCATTGTAGACATCACGAACATCACCAAAGTAGGTTTGGATCAAGACTTCAAGGCCTTTCTTATCAGCCAAGAGTTTGTTGTAGAGGTCCAAGAAGAGAGCTTTTTCTTCAGCTGACAAATCTTTAACAAGAGCTGGCTCATCGAGTTGAATACGAGTCGCACCAAGCTCAGCCAATTTGGCAAAAACTTCTTGATAAGCAGCAACCAAGCTGTCTACGAAGTCCTCAGCTTTCACACCATCTTCAAAGTCAGATAATTGAAGGAAAGTGAATGGTCCAACCACTACTGGACGAGTGTTGATCCCCAATTCTTTGGCTTCTTGGTACTCATCAAAAATCTTGTGACCAGCCAATTTCACTTCTGTCGCTTTTTCAAATTTAGGAACGATGTAATGGTAGTTGGTGTTAAACCATTTTTTCATTGGAAGGGCACGGACATCCCCTTTTTCACCTTGGTAACCACGCGCCAAAGCGAAGTATTGTTCAAGGTCTGTCAAATCCAAGTTTTGAACAGATGCAGGCACGACGTTGAAAAGGAAGGCCGCATCAAGGAAATTGTCGTAGTGTGAGAAGTCATTTGAAGGAATCTCTGAGATGCCTTGTTCTTTAACAATGTTCCAGTGTTTTGCGCGCAAGTCTTTAGCAGCTACCAAGAGCTCGTCTGCTGAGATTTCTTTTCTAAAGTATTTTTCAGTTGTAAATTTTAATTCACGGAATTCACCCAAACGTGGGAAACCGATAATTGTAGTTGACATGTTGTGTCCTCCAAAAATTCTAATTGACACTATCATATCAGAAGATAGCCGTCTTGTATAATTGCTTTTACACGAATTTTGATATAGCCAAAAACTATAACACAGATTTAATGGGCCTTGAGAGCAGAAATCAAAAGCAAAAACTAGGACTTCTTATAAATATTTCCTATAGCCCAAGCGTCCCTGAACCATTTTTGAGCGGATTTCGCTAGAAGGACAGCCTCTAAAAAGCAAAGCAGGCCTTCTCTATTGAGAAAGACCTGCTTCTACGAGGAAGTAATTTCCTCTATTTTTTCATTTGCTTCATTAGGCTAATTTAACACAGAAGGCATCCCAAGGGGCCAACTTGCCTGATTCGAGGACTTGTTCTACCTTGGTATTGGCAATGAGAACCTCTTCAACCCCATTGACGAGCGGTAACTCTTGCTCTTGACTGGAGAGATTGACAACCACCAAATAGGCTTGCTCTCCTTCTACCCGCTTGTAGGCAAAAACCTTGTCTGCTGCGTCCACCAATTCATAATCAGCGGTCACAAGCCAAGGGTACTCTTTTCTCAAAGCAATGAGGGCTTGGTAGGTATAGAAAATAGAGTCTGGATCTGCTAGGGCAGCCTCTACATTGATCTCTTTGTAGTTTGGGTTGATCGCAAGCCATGGACGACCTGTCGTAAAGCCAGCTTCTGCTTCATCATTCCACTGCATTGGTGTCCGGGCATTGTCCCGACCAATATGGCGGATTTGATCCATGATCACTTCGAGCGGAACCCCTTTTTCTAAGGCTTCATGGGCATAATTGATCGACTCGATATCTTCTACGTCCTCAAGGGTCTTAAATGGATAGTTGGTCATCCCGATTTCTTCGCCTTGATAGATATAAGGAGTTCCCTTCATCAAGTGAAGCAGAATCGCTAAAGCCTTGGCAGATTTGACACGATAGTCCCCATCATCCCCCCAAGTTGACACAATCCGTGGCAAATCATGGTTGTTCCAAAAGAGGGAATTCCAGCCTTCCTCTTCTCCTAATTCCGTCTGCCACTTAGTGAAAATTTCCTTCAATTTAGGTACATCCAATTCCTTCGCGTAGTGCCACTTTGGTTGACCCGGTTGGTATTGAAGGCCAATGTGTTCAAATTGGAAAACCATGGACAATTCTTGATTTTTCGGATTGGAGTATTGCTTGGCAATCTCTGGAGTCGCCCCCCAAGTTTCTCCCACCGTGAGCAGATCCTTATCACCAAAGGTCGCTTGATTCATTTCCTTCAAGTAAGGATGGAGCATGGGACCATTGCTGATGATTTCCTGATCTGGGATCTTACCGATCATATCGATCACATCCATACGGAAGCCACCAATTCCCTTATCAATCCAGAAATTCATCATGTCATAGATCTGATGACGGAGTTCCTCATTTTCCCAGTTGAGATCTGGTTGCTTCTTACTAAAGTTATGCAGGTAGTATTGACCTGAAGCTTCATCAAACTCCCAAGCAGAGCCACTAAAAGCAGAAATAATACCATTGGGCTCATCGCGCCAAATATAGAAATCCCGCTTTGGACTTTCTGGATGTTCACGCGCCTCGATAAACCAAGCATGCTCATCAGAGGTATGGTTGACCACCAAGTCCATGATAATTTTGATCTTGCGTTTATGACCTTCTGCGATCAATTCTTCCATATCTTCCATGGTACCAAAGATGGAGGCAATATCCTCGTAATCCGAGATGTCATAGCCGTTATCATCCATGGGACTCTTGTAGACTGGTGAGAGCCAGATGGCTGTAATCCCTAGCTTTTCCAGATAGTCTAGCTTGCTCGTGATCCCCTTGAGATCCCCGATGCCATCGCCATTACTATCCTTGAAACTTTTTGGATAAACTTGGTAAATTACGGCATTATGCCACCATTTTTGTTCCATTTTTTCTTCTCCTTTATGATTGTGAAATCATTTTCATCATACAAAAATAGGGGTGAAATTGCAAGAGTTTACAAGTATTCATTCTCTTCACTGGAATAAATCACTTCAAAGAGACGTTGGCGCAAGCCTTCCTCCAAAGGCGTGATGACCTTCATCAACTGTTTCCAATCCTTGGCTTTTGAACAAGCCGCAAATAATTCGTTTTTCCTATCGTAGGCCAGGTTGGCAGATTTTAAGAGCTCAAACATCCGATCTTCTTTGGCAATCGGATGCGATTGCAGCTCACCCATCGCAATTTCCTGACTTTGATTGTCCACTATGATAGGGGCTGTCTCAAAGGTATGGAGCAAGAAACGGTGCCGTCTCTTTTCAGGAAGCAAGGCAATCTCACCTGTTAAATCCAGCCTAATCTTTCTTTCATCCCAATCGACTGTTACGCGGGTTTCAACCTTGCTAGCTCCTTCTCCTTCGACGAGTACGAAAGAACGATTGTCACCTGGGAAGAGATGCCAGTCCAGCATTTCTGGAAGGTCCACTCCTGTCTGTGCTTGTGCATCCATAGGGATGATAGCTCCCGCACGTGCAAAGACTGGAATATCCTGGCTGGTCCTAAAGACCGTGAGCTTGCCTCTTCCTTCATACTTCCAATCATGGAAGAAATCATACCAAACGCCGTCTGGGAACCAAACGCTCACAGAAGCACTATGAAAGACCGGATCCAGCGCTTCGGTAATTGGCGCCACCATGAGTTCACTGCCAAAGAAATATTGATTCTTCGCTTCATAAGCCTCTTCTTCATTTGGGTAGTGGTAATAGAGGGGTTGAACCAAGGGTAGCCCTTCTTCGTGCGTCGCAACATTCATGGTGTAGAGATAAGGCAGTAAGCTATGGCGCAGGCGCAAATACTGCTTCATCAAGCAACAGGTCTCAGACGAGTAAAACCACGGTTCCTTGCTGTTAAAGGCATTACAAGAACTATGGAGACGATTGATCGGGCTAAAGACCCCAAACTGCAACCAGCGAAGCGACAAGTCTTCATCATAGTAGCCCCGCATATGGCCACCGATATCATGACTCCACCAGGTGTAGCCGATATTGGAAGCTGTGCTGGTAAAATAGGGTTGAAAGGCTAGGGATTCCCAAGTCACAATAGTGTCCCCTGAAAAACCAATCGGATACCGATGGCTACCAGGACCCCCATATCGTGATAAGATGAGTCCAGCTTGGCCTTTTCGGCAATTGTCTAGATAATGATAGTGATTTAACAACCAAAGGGGATCCATCTTGCCATGACTACCTTGCTGCCAATCAATCCACCAAAAGTCCACTCCTTGATCTTCCAAAGGATGGTGGACATCTTCGAAATAAGCTTCGCGAAAAGCTGGACTATAAAAATCAAAGCTAGCCGCTTCTTCTTTTTCCGCATCCAGTCCCAAGCGTTTTGCGACCATGGGATAAGCATCTTCGAAGGCGCGAATTCCATCTGCCGGATGGACATTTAAGGTCACCTTTAAACCACGCTCATGCAGGCCATTTAAGAAGGCAGCTGGATCAGGAATCAAATCCCGGTTCCAACTATAGCCAGTCCAACCACTTCCAAAGCGAGCAGGAATCGCCGTCTTGTGCCAGTCCATATCGATCACACTGACTGCAAGAGGCACCCCTTCTGCTTTGAACCGATCCATCAAATCTGTATACTCCTGACTGGTATAAGGCCAATAGCGACTCCACCAGTTTCCCAGAGCATAACGTGGCAAGAGTGGGGGCTGTCCTGTCAGATGGTAAAAATCTTTTAAGGCGCCTAGATAATCGCGCCCATAACCGAAGAAATACAGATCCACTTCTGGATAGGGGCGTGCTCTAAAGCCGCTTTCGTCATCATACAAGTAGGAAGCGGAATCGTCTAAAAGAGCATAACCGGCCTTGCTCAAGATCCCATCTTGCAACTCCATAGCCCCATCGACCTCGTCAAGTGTCCGACTGGTCCCCTTTAAGGTCTCCGGCTGATCTCCATAGTGCCACCGGCTCCCATAGACTGCATACTGACCCTTGAGCTCGATAAAAAGCCGATCCGGTGTAAAAGGTCCCTTTTCAAAATGGAGGTGGAGATGCTCCGTATGAAGATCGAGGACCTCTTCTGTCTCTACGACCTCACAGGCTACAGGTCCAAAATCACGATTTTGCACAACTTGCGTCTGACCATCCTCAAAAACACCATCCTCTGAGTATTCCAAGCGCACCAAAGATTCCGTTAATACGGAGATTCGGTAGTTCTCTCCCTGTATCACTGATCCTGCCATTTGTCTTTCCTCCTCTTTTTATCTACTTCGCCTTACTGTGTAAACGTTTACGATTTTACTATAGCACTCAAAAAAAGGCCTGTCAACACCTGACAGAGCCTTTCCTAAAATTTTATAAGATCAACTTCCCCAATGAATCAAGAGATACATGAGACTCGATCCAAACATATCTGCCAAGGCATGCATGAGGAAAAATGGCAAGAGATTCTTGACGACCTTGAGGACGGACGTTAGGTGAAATTATCCAGTGGATGATTTCAGCAATCCAGGAAGTTCTATGACTAAATTAAGATACAGAGGGCGTCTGCGGAGTAAAAATTAAAAATCATTTTTCTGCAGAATCATTTCACCTATTTCAGTTAAAAAATAGGTGATCAACATTCTGAGGCTGGGACAAAAGTCCTAGCCTCAGAATTGTTTTTGGATTGTTGAGCAAGACGCAGTGGTTGAGCGGACTCTACTACGCTGATTTCATCAGCTTTTACAGCCCTACTCAACTGTGCGGAG
>JAPJPE010000034.1 GCA_030825825.1 Streptococcus sp.
AGTATCGTCTTTCTCGTATCCTTATTTCTTTATATGATGGTCGTACAGGCCTAGTTTCTAATAGAATGTAATCCACCTGTTGCTTACATAATGCAACCTAAATGATACTTAAGAAATTAAATAAATATCAACTATTAGGCTCACTTAGACATCTATTGAAACTTTCCGCCGTGAGATAAGTGTTAGAAACATTCTTGTTTCTAGCACTCGGGAGTTTTGTAAGTAAAACAGTTTGGGAAACTGTTTTAGCCTGAGCCCCAAAAATGAAAAGCGAAGGGGTCCAAAATTAATTGAACACGGGCTGCGGATTGTGTCAAAAAGATAAGTTCTCCTAGAATCTAAAGATTCTTCGTTAAACTTCCTATTTTGACTTTATCCGCAGACGCCCTTTGTATCTTAATTAGTCATGGAACTTCTTCGAAGTTCGCTGACGTCCGTACTCACCTAAGGAAAGTTTCTAAGATGACTCTATCTACAATTTGAAAGAAGTTGGAGAATACCAACTTCTTTTTTTTTATTATGCTTCCTGCTCTTTTATGGTATACTGAAAGCGATAAAATGATTGGAGCTTCCGATGAAAAAGATTCCCTTAGTATTTTCAGGTTGTCTGTTAGGATTGGTTGGCGCTGGGAACCTTCTTGCAGACTCTCTGCCTGTTCTTGCCCATGCCTTTAGTCTGACAGGTTTGTTCTTCTGGTTTTTCTTTTTAGTCTATCATGCGATTCGCTGGCAAGAAACCAAGATAGAACTCCAACAGCCAGCCCTGTTATCTGGGATGGCGACCTTTCCCATGGCAGGGATGATTCTATCCACCTATCTTTTTCGCCTCTTTCCCGCCTTTGGAGGTCTATCTCAGTTGGTTTGGTGGTCAGCCTTTCTCTTGGATCTTTGCTTGATTCTTTATTTTACCAAGACCCATGTCATGGTGCGTCCAAGAGCCAATGCTACTCCGAGTTGGACCGTTCTCTATGTGGGCATTGCAGTAGCAGCCTTGACCTACCCTGTTGTAGGAATCAGGGAGATTGCTTATCTCGCTTTAGTGATTGGTTTTGGATTGACCTTTCTTCTCTACCCAGTCATTTATTTTGATGGGAAAAAGCAGCCCTTACCCAATCATCTGTTAGGGCAAGAAGGCATCTATTGTGCTCCATTTTCACTTCTTTTAGCAGCCTTGGTTCGTGTGGGTGGAGCAAGCCTTCCTACCTGGTTCTTACTGATTATGGTGATGGCCTCGCAAGGGTTTTATTTCTTTGTTTTGACGCGCCTGCCAAGAATGATCAAAGAAGGTTTTCAACCCGCTTTTTCAGCTCTGACCTTTCCAACGGTCATCACAGCGACCTCTTTGAAAATGGCCCAAGGCTTGTTGCAATTACCTTTCTTGTCAGTTCTTGTATGGATGGAAACTCTTCTTTGTCTCTTGATTTTAGTCGCTGTTTTAGGAGGTTATGTAGCTTTTCTTAAAGAGTAAGGGTAGGCATCCTTATGATTGATTCCTGGACGCGATTATGGTAAGATGCACTATACGATTTGTCATACTCTATAAGAAAGGTCTCTATGAAATTCATCAAAGGAAAGCTCTCACTGCTTTATCCCTTCTTTCTGCTCTTGTTTTATTTTTATATCCGGCCTCAGTTTCGCCCCTTGGCCCAGTATGTCTCCACTAGTCTAGCAAGCGCAAATAGCTATTATTGGACCTTATTTGGCCTAGAAGGGCTCTATGCAAGCTTTGCAGGATTTTTGGTCTATCGTTTTTCTAAAAAAGCGCAGTTTAAGCTGGGGAAAAACCCTCTTCAATCTCTGATGGAAGCCATTTTTGCAGCCTGTTTGGTCTACTGGTTGGACTACTTCATCAGTGGTTTTGTACAAGGACGGGCAGCCGTTTTGAGTCTCTTTCCTAGGGAAATAAGTTCCACAGGGGTGCTCATCCTGGTGATCGCAATGGTCATTATCCGGCCGGTGACAGAAGAGCTGATCTTTCGTGGAGCCTTGGTAAATGCCTACTTCAAAGGCTGGAAACTCTATGCAGAGATTTGGCTTCCAGCCCTCATCTACAGTGGGCTGCATTTTCTCCATACTCCCTTTTCGTTAGGGGCTTGTATCATCTATCTCCTACCGAGTGTGATTTTTGGGACCCTGTATTATCGGAGCAAGACGCTCCTTTCTCCGATTTTAGGCCATATCTTGCTCAATCTCTACTACACCTTGCCTTTGCTTTTATCTGTGTTCAAGTAGCAACCGATTTCCTGAGGGAGATTGGTTTTTTTTGAAAATATGGTATAATAGAATAAATTTAATAGAGGGAGTGGAGGTTTGAAAAAAAGCTACCGCGTCAAACGTGACAAAGATTTTAATGCTATTTTTAAAAGTGGTCAAAATGTTGCCAATCGGAAATTCGTTGTTTACCGCTTGCGCAAAGACCAACCACATTTTCGAGTCGGCCTGTCTGTTAGTAAGAAGCTGGGAAATGCTGTGACTAGAAATCGCATCAAACGTTTGATTCGCCATGTTTTGATCAAACACCAAGCCTTCCTTACGACCGATGATTTTGTTGTCATTGCTCGTAAAGGAGTGGAGGAGCTCGACTTTCATCAAGTTGAGAAAAATCTTGTACATGTCCTAAAATTAGCGCATGTCTACCAAGAAAGGGAATAATGTGAAAAAGAAACTGAAGTTAACTGGATTATTAGGAGCAGCCTTATTGGTCTTGACAGCTTGTGGGACCTCTCAAGTGACAGCTCAGTCGACAGGTGGTTGGGAACGCTTTGTCTACTTCTTTGCCGAAGCCATTCGCTTCTTGTCCTTTGGCGGAAGTATCGGTGTGGGGATTATCGTCTTTACCATTGTGATCCGGACGGTCCTCTTGCCGCTTTTCCAATATCAAATGAATTCAACCCGCAAGATGCAGGAAATTCAACCCCTACTCAAGGAATTGCAAGCCAAGTATCCTGGAAAGGATCTAGATAGTCGGACCAAGCTTTCTGAAGAGATGCGGGCCCTTTACAAGGAAAAAGGCGTCAAAACATCTTCAGCCTTTCTTCCTCTCTTGATTCAGATGCCGGTTTTGATGGCCTTATTCCAAGCGCTGAGCCGTGTAGAATTCCTTAAAGTCGGTCACTTCCTTTGGTTGGACCTTGGCGCGATCGACCCGACTTACGTCTTGCCGGTTCTTGCAGCTCTCTTCACATTTTTCAGTAGTTGGTTAACCAATAAAGCCATGCCAGAGCGCAATGGTAGTGCAACAACCATGATGTATGTGATGCCTGTGATGATCTTCTTCTTTGCCTTGTTCTCGGCCAGCGGGGTCGCACTCTACTGGGTGACTTCCAATGCTTACCAAGTCGGACAGACCTATCTCTTGAACAACCCCTTCAAGATTATCGCAGAGCGTGAAGCAAAAGAGCAAGCTTCGCGAGACATGGAAAAACAAAAACGCCGTGCCCTAAACAAAGCACAGAAAAAGAAAAAATAAGAAAGAGGTGGACATATGGTCCTATATACTGGAGCAACTGTTGAAGAAGCCATTCAAAAAGGCCTGAACGATTTAGATATTCCCCGTATGAAGGCACACATTACAGTTGTAGCGCGTGAGAAGAAAGGTTTTCTTGGCTTGTTTGGGAAAAAACCAGCCCAAGTAGAGATTGAGCCCATTGCAGAAACAACTGTTGTAAAAGCCAATCAAAAAGCTGTCAAAGGTGTCCCAGATGAGATCAATGCACAAAACGAACCGGTGAAGACGGTGAGCGAAGCAACGGTCGATCTCGGACGCGTCGTTGCAGCGATCAAAAAGGTCGAAGAAGAAGGAGAAGTTGTCTCTGAAGAAATCAAGACCGAAATCCTGAAACATGACAAAGAAGCGGATACCGTTCTTGAAGAAAAAGGACATGAACATATCCTTGAAAAAGTCAAAGAACCAGCGATAAAAGAATCAAGCGAATCTGATTTCTCAAACCTTGGTATCGAGGTAGAGGAAAACTACAACATCGAAGAAGTCGTAGATGATGTGACAGCCTATGTTCAAACAGTGGTCGATGAAATGGATGTGGATGCGACCATCTCAAGTAGTCACAACCGCCGTACGGTCAATATGCAAATTGATACCAATGAACCAGGACGTGTCATTGGTTACCACGGAAAAGTCTTGAAGGCTCTTCAACTTTTGGCGCAAAATTATCTCTATAACCGCTACTCAAAGAATTTTTACATTACCATTAATGTTAATGACTATGTAGAACACCGGGCAGAAGTTCTTCAAAGCTATGCTCAGAAGTTGGCAACACGTGCCCTCGAAGATGGGCAAGCCCAACAGACAGATCCGATGTCAAACAGTGAACGCAAAATTATTCACCGGATCGTTTCTAAGATGGAAGGAGTCACTAGCTACTCTGAAGGCGAAGAACCAAACCGTTACGTGGTAGTAGACATCGAAGGATAATCTAGCTATTATTTCCCATAAGGGAGAGACGGGATTGAGCCGATCTCTCCTTTTTTAGGTTTAGAAAGGAAGCAAATGGCATTTGCAGCGATTCGAGAGTTTTTAAAGCTTCAAGGAATTCACTACCAGGCCCCAGCAAAGGCTGGAGTGCTAGCCTCAGAGATGGAGCAGTATCGTGCCCTAGCTCAAGCGGCTCGTAAGGGATTCACCGATTTAGTCTCAGCCTTTCAGAAGCGTCACCCCTACTTGGAGCAAGATCGGACCAGCCAGTGGATGAACCAGGCCCAGGTCTTGCGCCCTCATTTTTGGGCCTATCTAAAAGGAGAAGGGACGATGGCAGAGCCTATGTTTGCCTTGAGGCTCTATGGAGATGCAGTTGATTTTGGAGTTTCCTTAGAGGTGAGTTTTATCGAGCGAAAAAAAGATGAGCAGAGCCTTCAAAAACAACACATGGTTCTCACCCTTCCCATCACTCAGCCAGTTTATTATTTCGCCCAGAAAAATGGAGAGAGTCAAAGGGTAGAAGGAACAGAAAAGAATCGCCAGGATCTGTTGCAAGCAGTAGCAGAAGGGGCGGTTCGTAAGGTCCTCGTCAAATACGATGTTTCTCTAGTCGAGGATGGTTCTCTTGAGGCTATCCTGGATCAGTTGCAAGAGGCGCTGGTGGCTCTGGAACCCTATTACTTGGCAACCCGTCAGGTGTAGAAAGGTGTTCTCCGACCTGTATTTGCAACAATTTTGCCATAGCTATTGACAAATAGAGTCGAATCCGATAGAATAGTAAAGTATGTTTAGTAACTGATCACAACTAGCCGGCTAAACGAATACAAAATCTATGAGGAGGTATTCATCGTGAAACGTACTTATCAACCAAGTAAACTTCGTCGTGCGCGCAAACATGGTTTCCGTCACCGTATGGCAACCAAAAACGGTCGTCGCGTATTGGCAGCTCGTCGTCGTAAAGGACGCAAAGTTTTGGCTGCATAATTCAGATAAAAACCTAAAAACCAGTAGAAACTCGAGACTACTGGTTTTTGTTTTGTCCGAAAGTGAATTTAGAGGCGCTTTCTGCTATAATAGAAAGAAGAAAAACTCGGAAGAAAAGGAAGATCATGCAGATTTTTGATACCCACACCCATCTCAATGTGGAAGAATTCGCAGGAAAAGAACAAGAAGAGCTGGACTTGGCCAAGGAAATGGGTGTTGTAGCCCACAATATCGTTGGTTTTGACAAACCGACGATTGAGCGAGGAATAGCCTTGGCAGACCAGCATCCAGAACTCTATCTCACGCTTGGTTGGCACCCCACTGAGGCGGGCGATTATAGTCCTGAAGTGGAGGCCTATTTACTTGAACAGTTGAAACATCCCAAAGTCGTCGCCCTAGGAGAAATTGGTCTGGATTACCACTGGATGACAGCACCAAAAGACATTCAAGAAAAGGTCTTTCGTCGTCAGATTCAATTGTCTAAGGACTTGGACTTGCCTTTCGTGGTGCATACGCGTGATGCTCTCGAAGACACTTATGCCATTATTAAGAGTGAAGGAGTGGGTCCACGCGGTGGGATCATGCATTCTTTCTCAGGAAGTTTGGAAGAAGCTAAACGCTTCATGGATCTGGGAATGATGATCTCTTTTTCTGGAGTGGTGACGTTTAAGAAAGCCACAGATGTCCAAGAAGCAGCAGCTGGCCTTCCGCTCGATAAGATCTTGGTTGAGACAGATGCCCCTTATCTGGCACCAGTTCCCAAACGTGGTCGGGAAAATAAAACAGCCTACACACGTTATGTAGTAGACTTCATTGCAGAACTACGTGGCTTAACAACAGAAGAAGTGGCTCAGGCAACCTATGACAATGCAAGAAAGGTATTTGGCCTTGACTGAGAAAAGAAAAATACCAGAAGTGATTGTCGTGGAGGGCAAGGACGACACAGCCAATCTCCGTCGTTTTTATGAGGTGGATACCTATGAAACACGAGGCTCTGCGATCGATCAAGATGACCTAGAACGGATTGCTACCTTGCAAGAGTTGCGTGGGGTCATTGTTTTTACCGATCCAGACTATAATGGCGAGCGAATTCGCAAGATCATTATGCAAGAGGTACCCCAGGCCAAACATGCCTTTTTAAATCGTGGCGAAGCAGTACCCAAGTCCAAGACCAAGGGGCGTTCCTTGGGAGTGGAGCATGCTAGTTTTGAAGACTTAGAAAAAGCCCTGGCTGGACTGGTTGGCTCCTATGAAGATGAGAATTTCTTTGATATCACAAAGACTGATTTGATGCGTCTTGGCCTGTTGATGGGCAACGATAGTCGCAAACGACGGGAATACTTAGGCGAAGAACTCCGGATTGGCTACTGCAATGGCAAACAACTGATCAAACGCTTGGAGTTGTTTGGAATCAGCTTGGCTGAGGTTGAGGATGCTATGAAAAGTTATGAGAATAACTAAGTGAACCTCAAATGTAAGTAGAAGGTGTTGCAATAGTAGTAAATAAAGTTATTTCTAGGAGATTCATCTTAAAAAAATCAAATAGAAATGTGTAAAGGAATAACAATATGAAGATAATCGTTGATAGAGAATCTGTCTGTATGGGGGACGATGTTTTACCTCATGAAGTGGAATTTGAAGTCTCTGAAGACATGACGGTGAAAGAATTTTTTGATTTTCTAGAAAAGGAACGTTATTTACCATCTATTCAAGGAAACAATGTCGCTTGGGAACTTCGAAATCGAAATGGGGAACAAGGTGTTTATTTTACTAAAACACGAGAGATTATCCATCCGGAAGCAGTATTAAAAGAGATGTTGGAAGGAATTGCTGGGACTCCCTTGTTTGTTTTACTCTATCATTCTACCCCGGAAGCATACTATATTAGAAAAGAGAGAAAATGAGAATTGCAGATTATAGCGTGACCAAAGCAGTGCTGGACCGTCACGGTTTTACCTTTAAAAAATCCTTCGGACAAAACTTTCTGACCGATACCAACATCCTTCAAAAAATTGTGGATACAGCAGAGATTGATAAGCAAGTCAATGTCATCGAAATCGGTCCTGGAATTGGAGCCCTCACTGAGTTTTTGGCGGAAAATGCGGCAGAAGTCATGACCTTTGAGATCGATGACCGCTTGGTTCCCATTTTGGCGGATACCTTGCGTGATTTTGACAATGTCACGGTTGTCAACCAAGACATCCTCAAGGTGGATCTCAACCAGTATATCGCTGAGTTTAAAAATCCAGAGCTTCCGATCAAGGTAGTGGCCAACCTTCCATACTACATCACGACTCCGATCCTCATGCACTTGATTGAGTCTAAAATTCCTTTCCAAGAATTTGTGGTCATGATGCAAAAAGAGGTGGCAGACCGCATCTCAGCTGAGCCCAACACCAAGGCTTACGGGTCTTTGTCTATTGCAGTCCAATACTATATGACGGCTAAGGTAGCCTTTATTGTGCCACGCACCGTCTTTGTGCCAGCGCCAAATGTCGACTCTGCCATCCTCAAGATGGTGCGTCGCGAAGAACCAGCAGTAGCCGTCAAGGATGAAGATTTCTTTTTCTCTGTCAGCAAGGCTAGCTTTGTCCACCGCCGCAAAACGCTTTGGAACAACTTGACCAGTCGCTTTGGTAAGACCGAAGAAATCAAAGTCAAACTAGAAGTAGGGATCCAAGTAGCCGGTTTGCAACCATCTGTGCGAGGAGAAGCTCTTAGTTTAGAAGACTTCGCCCGCTTAGCAGATGGCCTTCTAGAAGCAGGAATAAAATAACAGAAAAGCCATAGGTTATTACCTATGGCTTATTTGCATCGTAAGGAAAGGACGGGATTTGAACCCGCGCGTGAAGAAAATCCACTTGCCGGATTTCGAGTCCGGTGCCGTACCAAGCTGGGCCACCTTTCCAAGATGCGGAGAAAGGGATTTGAACCCTCACGCCCGAAGAGGCACATGCGCCTGAAGCATGCGTGTCTGCCGTTCCACCACCTCCGCATAGTTCTATTATACACTTTTTAGGAAAATTGCCAAGGAAAAAAAGGGAACACTTCAAAGTCCCTAACATGAAAACCATAGACAGTATGAGACTACAACCTGTTACGGGAAGTGCTTGCAGATTTTCTTATCAAGCAATCCAGCCTTATTTCTCATTTTTTGGTATAATAGATAGTATTAATCTCAAAGGAGTGCGATTTGCAAGGAACCATCGTCAAGGCCTTGGCTGGCTTCTACTATGTGGAGTCAGACGGCCATATTTACCAGACACGGGCTCGTGGAAATTTTAGAAAAAAAGGACAGACTCCTTATGTGGGGGATCAGGTGGAGTTTTCTGCTGAAGAGAATTCAGAAGGCTACATCTTGAGCATTGCCCCTCGTAAAAATAGCCTCGTACGCCCTCCTATTGTCAATATTGATCAGGCAGTAGTGATTATGTCAGCTAAGGAGCCAGATTTCAACGCCAATCTTTTAGACCGTTTTCTGGTTCTTTTGGAGCATAAGGGGATTCATCCCATTGTCTATATTTCAAAACTGGACTTGTTAGAAGATATGGCAGACATCCACTACTACCAAGGAATCTATCAGGCTATTGGCTATGATTTTGTCTTGTCGATTGAGGAACTTTTGCCCCTTTTAACCCATAAAACTACCGTCTTTATGGGACAGACCGGTGTGGGAAAATCGACCTTGCTCAATAAAATCGCTCCGGACCTGGAGCTTGAAACGGGTGAGATTTCAGATAGTCTGGGGCGTGGTCGACACACGACTCGAGCTGTCAGCTTTTACTATCTAAATGGTGGCAAGATTGCGGATACACCAGGTTTTTCATCCCTTGATTATGAAGTGACAACCAGTGAAGATTTAAATCAAGCCTTCCCAGAGATTGCGGACGTGAGCCACTCTTGTAAGTTTCGTACCTGTACCCACACGCATGAGCCTGCTTGTACGGTGAAACCAGCCGTTGAAAGAGAGGAAATTGCGACTTTCCGATATGAGGATTACTTGCAATTTCTAAGTGAGATCGAAAACCGTCGCGAAACCTATAAAAAAGTTTCGAAAAAAATGCCAAAATAGGAGACAATAGAAGAATGAAAACAATGAAAATAGCACCCTCAATTTTGAGTTCAGATTATGCCAATTTTGAAAGTGAGTTGAAACGCTTAGAAGCAGCTGGAGCTGACTATGCTCATATCGATGTCATGGATGGTCATTTTGTGCCAAATATCAGCTTTGGAGCTGGTGTCGTAGAGAGTATGCGTCCGCATAGCAAGTTGGTCTTTGATTGCCACTTGATGGTGACCAATCCCGAACACCACATTGAAGAATTTGCCCGTGCAGGTGCGGATATCATCAGCATTCATGTGGAAGCGACTCCTCATATCCATGGAGCTCTTCAAAAAATTCGTCAAGCCGGTGTGAAAGCTAGTGTTGTGATTAATCCAGGAACTCCTGTAGACAGTATCAAACACGTCTTGAACTTGGTGGATCAAGTCTTGGTCATGACCGTTAATCCAGGATTCGGTGGTCAAGCCTTTCTTCCAGAAACAATGGACAAGGTGCGTGAATTAGCGGCTCTTCGTGAAGAGAAAGGATTAGACTTTGATATCGAAGTCGATGGCGGAATTGATGGCCAAAGTATTTCTCAAGCAAAGGAAGCCGGGGCTAATGTTTTTGTAGCGGGCTCTTATGTCTTTAATGGAGATGTCAATGAGCGTGTGCAAACGCTCCGAGATGCCATCAATGGTTAATATAGGAGTATTGGCAGGTGGAGATTCTTCTCTACTACCAAAAGATCAAGAGCTTTACGTAGGTGTCGACGGAGGCTGTTTGAAGTTGCTGGAACAAGGCTTGCCTTTAGATATGGCTGTGGGGGATTTTGATTCCATTTCTGAAACTGATTTGAGCAAGATCCGCACCCAAGCCAAGCAAGTAGTTCAGTCCGTCCCTGAAAAGAACGATACGGATTTGGAATTGGCCTTGAAAGCAGTCTTTGAAGCCTATCCAGATGCTGCAGTCACAGTTTACGGTGCCTTTGGTGGTCGCTTGGATCACTTCTTGTCTAATATCTTTTTGCCGACCGATCCAGACCTAGCTCCCTATATGGAGCAGATCCAATTAGTCGATGGTCAAAATCGTCTGATTTACAGACCAGTTGGCTGCCATGAGATTCAGCCAGATCCTACTAAGCCCTATGTTGGTTTTATGCCTGTCGGACAAGGGCGTTTAGAGATCACAGGGGCCAAGTATCCGCTCCATTCGGAGAATTATTTTTTGAAGGCCATGTATGGCTCCAATGAATTTTTAGATCAACCGATTCAAGTGAGTCTCGACCGTGGCTATCTTGTCATTGTTTATAGTAAAGACAGAGGTTAATATGAATATCATTCTGCTTCTGATTGGCTTGCTCAATCTGGGCCTCCTCATCTATCTCTTGCAACGGTCAGATGATACAAGACCGGCTTTACGAGAGATGTTGGAAGACCATGAGGATCATTTGACAGACCAGTTGGACTATCGTTTTGAAAAAGAAAGACAAGCAAGCCAGATTGCCAATCAACAGTTAGAGATTGCCCTGACAGATCGCTTGACTGAGATGCGAGTGGAGATTCACCAGCAGACGACAGCTCTACGCGCTGAGATCAATGAGCACTTCACCAAAAATCGGGACAAAACAGATGAGCGCATGCGCCAGATCCAAGAGTCCAATGAAGTGCGGCTAGAGCAGATGCGTCAAACGGTAGAAGAAAAACTGGAGAAAACCTTGCAACACCGTTTGCAGACTTCTTTTGAGACCGTTTCAAAACAATTGGAATCGGTCAACAAAGGGCTGGGAGAAATGCAGACGGTGGCGCGGGATGTTGGAACTCTCAATAAAGTTCTTTCCAACACCAAGACACGTGGGATTATGGGCGAATTGCAGCTGGGTCAAATCATTGAAGATATCTTGACTCCAGCCCAGTATGAGCGAGAATTTATCACTGTTCCCCAGTCCAGTGAGCGCGTGGAGTACGCTATCAAGCTTCCAGGACAAGGAGAGGAACCAGTCTATTTGCCAATTGACTCTAAGTTCCCTCTGGAAGACTACTATCGTCTGGAAGAAGCTTATGAATCAGGAGAGAAAGAGGAGATCGAGCGTT